>NZ_JANLWO010000486.1:0-11491 GCF_031364565.1 Chamaesiphon sp. OTE_20_metabat_361 | reverse complement strand
CGGCGAGTATGGCACTGGCGCAACCACTGCTCGATCAAATTAAGGCGATGCAGCCTGCTGATCAGACTCAAGTCATGACCGATTTTGCGATGCACACAGATACGCCAATTTGCCGCGCCTACACTGCATTCCGCATGAATACCAAGCTTGGCTTTTGGTATGAACTGGGACAAATGATGAAACAGGGTCTGGTGGCACCCATTCCTGCTGACTATGTACCTTCTGCTGAAGCAAGTGCATTACTCGAAACAATCAAGCAGCTTGATGCAGGTCAACAGATCACGGTATTGCGGAATACTGTAGTTAACATGGGTTATGACCCCGCTCGCGGTCAAGACTACGATAAGCGCGAAGCACCTTCGGTTACGCCTCGTGCCTTTGCAGATCGTTCTCGTGCTGCTATCGAAGGTGTGGAAAACTATACCGTCTTGAGCTACATCGATAACATGAATGCTTTTGACTTCATGGCGGCATCTAATTTATTTGCAGAAGAAGGCGCACTCCAACCTCCTTTCCAAGCTCCCGTTGTTGGCCCTGCGGCAATTCTCACCTACATGCGGGAAGAATGTGTCGGCCTGAAAATGTTACCAGAACGTGGTGTGGTCGAGTCGATCGATGATGGTTATACCCAAGTTAAAGTCACCGGAAAAGTTCAAACTCCTTGGTTTGGTGCCAGTGTAGGGATGAACATTGCTTGGCGGTTCTTACTTGATCCTCAAGGTAAAATCTTCTTTGTAGCGATCGATCTTTTAGCTTCTCCTAAAGAGTTGCTCAACTTGCGTCGCGGTTAAGTCGCTTTAAGTTGGAAATCAGATACCAGATAGGTAAATTACTCCTGTCTGGTATTTTTGGAAATTGACACGCTAGACTTTAGATCGATCAACCCGCAACAGCCATACCATCACAGCAACTACTCCAATTTGGAGCGCTAGATTGGGAACATTTGTCTCTAGATCCCTCCCGGCAATTACTTTAAAGAAAAAAACTATTCCACCAATTGCCCCAGACGCTAAACAACTCACGTAGACAAACTGACGTAAGCCTCTAAAGGGCGATTTTGCCTCCGCCTGGAGCCGACTCCACAGTTCGGGATCGATCGAATCAGGCTTAGGTTTTGGCTGTAATTCTGTCATTTTGTGCTCGATTCCATCTATAATAATTGGCTGGGTACATTAATTTTACCCGATTCCGCCGATGTGGCTCAGTGGTAGAGTAGTTGATTCGTAATCAATTGGTCGCGAGTTCAAATCTCGCCATCGGCTTAAAATTTTATATTGAATGCTAGGTGGACTCAAGATGGTTCGATCGCCAGTTAAAGTCATGACCTTAACAGAATTCCTATTGCTGCCAGAAACTAAGCCAGCAAATGAATTCATCGATGGTCAAATTATTCAAAAGCCAATGCCGCAAGGGAAACACAGCTTAATTCAGGGACAACTAATAATTAATCTTGAGGCAACACTCAAACCTCTGAAAATTGCTCGTGCTTATCCAGAACTTCGTTGCAGCTTTGGCGGTCGATCGACCATACCGGATGTGACAGTATTTACTAGCGAGCGCATTCCTCGCGATGAAAATGGCGATATTGCTAATGTGTTCGAGATTGCACCAGATTGGACGATTGAAATCCTATCTCCCGACCAAAGTCAGACCAAAGTAACCAAAAATATTTTACATTGCTTGCAAAATGGGACGCAAATGGGTTGGCTGATAGATCCAGCAGAGCGCTCGGTATTTGTCTATGCAACGGATCGATCGACCCAAGTATTCGATGAAGAGGTCGATGTATTACCCGTGCCTGAATTTGCCAAAGATTTTCAGCTCACTGTAGGAGATTTATTCGGATGGCTGCGGGATTAATCATCAGGTAGTTACAGCATAAATTTAGTCTTAAACTGTTGAAATGGTAGAACACATGTAATAGTTGGCAAAGCCTCTCACCCAAGGTACATTCACAATGCTATCTCCAACCCTAATCGCTAGTCTCGAAAAGCTTCCCGAAAAACTGCAACAGGAAGTACTTCACTATGCCGAATTTCTCGCGGCAAATTATGCTCAAAGCAATCCACCGACACCAACACCAAAACGTCGTCAAGCTGGTACCATGCAAGGTATGTTCGAGATGTCTGATGACTTTGATGCGCCACTAGATGTTCTAAATACCGTGACTCTTGCCGATCACCCAATGACGACGAAACGATCGCGCTAGACTGCTTTCTTTAAATGCCAGATAAATCGGTCGTCCGTGGGGACAGGTGCGCGGATTGCGGGTGCGTTGCCAGCGATCGAGCAAACTTTGCATCTCAGTTAAACTCAACGGTGTCCCATTGCGAATCGCACAGCGACAGGCGACGGCAACTTGAGCGGCTTGTAAGTCTCCGCCTAAGCTAAGTTCGGTAATTGCCGCTGCGATATCTTCTCGCATCAATAGGGGCGCTGGAGCCGTCCGAATCGCCCACAACCCTTCACCAAAAGGATCGATCGCAATGCCGATTTGCTGTAGTTGGGCTATTTGCCGCTCTGACAGGTGCGAGAGAATTATCGGCGTTTCGAGTGGTAAAAGCTGCCAAGCAGTACTTATTTGCTCGTATAACACCCGCTCGTGAGCGATATGTTGCTCTACCAGCCACAAGCCATCGGCATGTTCGGCAATGATATAGGTATTGTGTACCTGTCCGACAGCGCGGAGTTCGAGCAAGCCCAGACCGTCACCATCATTTATAATTGCCCGTTGGGGGATATGGTAGGCTCCTTGCTGCTCGGCGACTGCGAGTAATTTACCGATTCGGCTGGTGTGAGTATCATCATCGATCGATTCAGGTTCAAGATTCAAGGCACGATCGATCGCTTGGGATACTTGCGCTTGCCAGTATTCTACCTGCTGGAGATAGATTTCCACTTTGGCGGGATGGCGATTCCAGTCGATGTAGTGGGGGGGAATCTGAAGATGTAAAAAGCAGACAGGATAACGATCGCGCGGCAATGTTCGCGCCAAGCCACTTATTATCGTTTGCTCCAATTCTGGTGCCCTGACAATCCGACCGTTCACCGCAACTTTCACCCAGTCTAACCGATGGCGATGACACCGATCGGGCAATCCCAATGTCAACTGAAGTTTAAACTCCTCCTGAAAATCTTTCGTCTGACTAGTTGAATAACTGCAACGCCCGACAAGATCTGCTGCGAGATCGAGTTTCCCCCCGTCTCCCAGTCCCCCAGTCTCCCCGTCCCCCCATCCCCCCATCTCCACATACTGAAGGTCCTCCACCCGCACTTTCGGCAATAATTGGGGAATAATTTGCTGAGTAGTCTTAGAGCCGATAATCTGAAACCAGGGACGATGCTGCTGTTCTATTAGCCAATTAATCTGGGGATGGCAGAGCGCCAGATGGTGAATTACCGTCTGCACTTGACGCAGTTGACAATTGAGATTGGGCAAACCTTCCCGTCTGGCCTCCCAGTCCCCAAACAAATCTTCGACATCGATTGCCGTACCGGGGGCGATCGCGACTTCTTGTTGCCGCAGCACTTCACCCTGATGGTTGTAGACTAGATGCCAACCGTCGCTACTGTGGCGGGGACGGCTGTAGATTTCCAGATTGGCAAGTTGGGCGAGACTGTGCAGCGCTTCGCCCCGAAATCCCAAACTAGTAATATGAAAAAGGTCATCGCGATCGTCGATTTTACTCGTACTGTGAGCTGTTGCCGCCTGTTGGAGATCGGCAAGTTCGATCCCGATCCCATTATCAGCTACCCGAATTCGCCAGCGATCGGGAAATAACGAAACTGTAATTCTCGTCGCGCCAGCATCGATCGCATTTTCACACAGTTCCCGCACCACCGCGCTCAGAGAATCAATAACTTCCCCAGCGGCAATCAGGTGAATTACATCGATCGGTAGTGTGTGAATCGGCATTTAACAGCGTTGCAGGCGTTACTGGCAACTAATGGTAGGGGTAATTCATGAATTACCCCTACCATTAGTAGGAGCGGTTTCTAACCGCTTGGATCTTAATTTTATCGATCGATCGTCTAGACAGCGTAGGCATGTCGCAATGCCCAGATAACCAGGACGACAATCCCACCTAATACCAGCGTCGAAGAGATGGCGATGGCTGCTGGCGTATCTGCCCCTTTGAATTTCATGATGCCGCGATCGAGATCTGACATAGCTACTAAATTAGAAAGAATAGTGTCCCCATACTAGTATACCCAAAATTGCTCATCGCCGCCTGTTCGCGCAGCGTACGGTCGGTCAGCGACCGATGCTAAGATACGATAATTCGAGCGATTACCTGTAAATTCTCTCGTGCAGAGGCTACACCAATCAACATAAATTGTGGGAATTGCAGTAGAAAATATCTCTAAGCGGTTTGGAAATTTCCAAGCTGTCGATCGCGTAAATCTGGAAATCGATCGAGGTGAACTGATTGCGTTGCTAGGCCCTTCCGGCTCTGGTAAATCGACGCTCTTGAGGTTGATTTCTGGACTCGAAGTACCTGACGAAGGGCGACTGTGGTTAGGAGGAGAGGATGCAACTAAGCAGAGTGTGCGAGAACGCAATATCGGCTTTGTCTTTCAAAATTATGCCCTATTCAAACATCTGACGATCGGTCAAAATATCGCCTTTGGTTTGGAGATTCGATCGATCCCCGCTGCAAAAGTCAAAAAAAAGGTTGCCGAACTCCTGGATTTAATTCAACTTAGCGGCTTGGGCGATCGTTACCCAGCCCAGCTTTCTGGCGGACAACGCCAACGTGTCGCCCTTGCTAGAGCCTTAGCCATCGAACCCAAAATCCTCCTCCTCGACGAGCCGTTCGGGGCGTTGGATGCCAAAGTCCGCAAGGATTTACGCGCCTGGTTGCGCCAACTCCACGATCGATCTCGCGTCACGACGGTATTTGTTACCCACGATCGATCGGATGCCATGGAAGTTGCCGATAATATTGTCATTATGAATAAAGGACGGATCGAACAAGTCGGCACTCCCGCCGAGATTTACAATCGTCCTAATAATGCGTTTGTGATGGGCTTTATTGGGCCAGTAAATATCTTACCCAGTAGTTCAAATATCTTCCAAAATTATCGGTTAGCAACTACCAATCCACAAATGTTTTTGCGCCCTCAAGATATTGCCATTGAAACCGGATCGAGTACTAGTAACGTCGCTGCCAAAGTCAACCGCGTCACCCATCTCGGCTCAGAAATTCAAGCAGAATTAGCTCTAGATGATGGGCAGGTAATCATGGCACACCTAACGCGCGAACGTTTTGATGAGTTACAGCTCGCACCACAGCAGCAAGTATTTATCAAGCCGAAAGAGGCGAAATCTTTCCCGATCGATTATTCAATTTAAACAAATTTATGAACGAATTCATAGGTAAAATCAACCCGTCCTTTGCGTAATAAAGCCGGATCCATCCGATCGGTAGTATTGCAGGTCATTAATACCACCAACTTTTGTTCGATGTGTACTCCCGCCTCATCGATCACGCTGCGATATAATGTCCCATCGAGCAGGCTTAAAATATGTTCGGTGGTGCTATTGTCTTGAGCGGATTCGAGAGCGCGATCTTTGGCTAGATTGTCCGCTTCATTGATAATCAAACAAATTTTTTCGAGATAGCTAGGTGGGACAAAATTCTCGACGGCATCGCGATCGAGGATGAAGATTACATAACCCAATGGCATCAATACTTCTTTGGCTAGTGCTTGCGTCCACACGGTTTTACCCGTACCGGGGGCACCATTAATCAAGACTGCTACGCGATCTTCTTCGAGGATGGCTTGTTGGACGCGATCGCTAAAGCTTTGAATTTCCGCTGAAAACGATCGAATGGGATAGTCGCTATTGATTTTACCTACGCGACTTTTATAGCCGCTTAGAATCACTGCTACATCGTAGGTAGCCTTACTAATTAACGGTGCTAAATCTTTAGCAGAAATTGTATATTGACGCTTACCTTTTTCGTATGTCTCAACTTGTACCCAGATATCATATTCCTTCCAATATGCCGACACATAACCGAGGACTTCTAAGCGTTCCCAGGTGGTGAATCGATCGGGTGGATAATAAAAATACCGTTCCCAATAGTACTGAGTAATCAGATCCGGCGTACCCAAAATCTCCAGAATATTCTTCATGGTGATCTCTTCGAGTCGATTCAGGACATACTCGATCGGAATGCTATCGCGACTGACTAATTGGACGATCGGTGTTTGGGAGACTAAGACATCTTTATGACGACGATCGGGTGCTGCTGGATCGGGGGTAATATAGTTCCACAGCTCGTTAAATTCGTACTGAACGCTATCGGAAAATACATTCAGGATGTTTGCCCACCACGCATATTGTCTGCGGCTGAGAGCGTCAGCAACATCGCTCAAAAAGTCGGCACTCCGTTTTGCCAAGCTCCAGGTATCATTAACCACAATATTGGCAAAAAATCCAACATCTAAATCTCGATTCAGGGGTCGCCAGCCCGAGGCTAATAGTCCTTTGCTTTGAGCGTTATTAGTTTGATTGAAATTGTCGTAGCCCATATTAATTTTCTACCTTAAGATATGCTGTTAGAGCGTCAACGCTCACGGCACGCGATCTAATTGTGTTAAATATTGCGGGGGGACTGCATCGACCAACCACACATCATTTTCTGTTCGATAAAAGCTAAAACCGTCAGCAATCATTGCTAGCGTATCGACAGCTAAAATGACACTTTCGCCTCGCCGACTACCCACTTTGAATGCCATATTCAGATCTGTGGTGAGATGGACGTGATGGCGAGACATTTTCTGCAATCCCGATGCAAAAATTGCGGCGATCGCTCGAATGTGAGTGCCATGATAGAGAATGTCTGGAGGAGTTCGATCTAAAAGCTGGAGATCGATCTCGATCGAATGTCCCTGATTGGCGCGAATCAAATCGCCGGATTCATTAAATGCAAAACGTTGTTTATCATTGGTGGCAACTACCTGTTGTAGATCGGCTAGACTAATCTCAAATCCATGTACTGATGCTGCTGCTAAGAACTTATCTACTTCAATCCAGCCACCGCGCATGAGTTCTAATCCCAATCGTTCTGGCTGATGGCGCAAGTGCTTGGATAAGTATTTACTGATTCTAACGTAGCGTTGGGGAGTTTGCCGAGCGTCAGGCATAAAAGTTGTCATCTTGTCCGAATTCATCGATCTTTAGCATACCCAGAATCAAGATCGGATCGAAGTTTTTACACTAAACCTGGCGCAGTTCCCCAACTTATTGAAAAAATTGAGGAGCTGCGCTCGATTGTCAGCCAATATTTTACTTTTTAATTAAGAGCGAAATGCTGACTTTATTGAGCCGATCGCCGAAGGTTTTAACGCTCGATCGATCGGTTTTAATAAACTTATTTCCCTAACCTGCTTCTAGAGGTGCCATCGTCAAACCCGCACGGCGGAGCTGCTGGTGATAGAGTTCGGCTTGTTCTTGCGGGCCGACCCAGACGATCGCGCGACCTTCAAAATGGACTTGATTGGTGAGTTCCCACGCCCGATCTTCGCTCATGCCAGGGATATAAGTCATCAAACAAGTATGTACATGCTCGAAGGTATTAAAGTCATCATCTAAGACGATGACTTTAAAGTTCGGATACGTTTTAGGTACAGTTACTGTTTGACTTGACCTTTCAGTCGTAATCGTCATTTTAATCACTTCCACTCTTGCCAATTATTATTAAAAATCGAAGTTTTCGGAAAAGACGTGGGGTTATTGTTGGTTTCTAGGCGTTTGCGTAACTCTAGCAGCTCGGGCGATCGATTGGGAAGTGGCTCGACCATTTGGGCGGGGGTGATGCCTTTATCTAATGCAAAGGCAGCAGTAGTACCTGCCGCAGCACCAGCAGACCATTCAAAAGAGTGAATTCGGTAGGCAGCAGCAGCGACGTGACTGGTGGCGATACTTTTGCCAGCCACTAACATATTATCAATCTTTTGCGGGATCATCGCGCGTAGCGGAATTTGGAAAGGATAAGCTTGTCCCTCGCCTTGCCGTGCGCCAGCACGTTCGTTGTTATTTGGCGATTCGGGGGGGCTATTTTGCATACAGGGGTGGAAATCGATCGCGTAGTGTCCGATGCCGACGGTATCAGCATAGAGAGTCGCGCGATTGCGGGGAGTTGGTTTATCGCCAGTGAGGACATTGAGGGCATTTACCCCCGATAACTCGGCTTGTAACCGCCGATATGCTGCGGGAGATAGATCTGGTACTTTTTTAGGATCTAGCAGGTTGTTGCGGCTCATATCGACCTCTGCGATCGTAAATCCATCTTTGTATCCATAGGCAGGTCTACCGACGATCCTACGTCCTTCGCGAATGTAGGGATATTTGGACAATCCGTGCGCGGTGCCCATCGGGGAATCTAATCCGCTGACATAGCGTTGATTGGGATTGGTAGTTTTGACCCAGTAATTTGGGGATTTGGGGTCGGGATTGGCGCGAGAATCGGTCGTGCCAGCCACGAGCCAATAGTAGAAGCCTTGAGCGTTTTCTTCGCCTTTGCGGAGGGTATCGGCACGTAAGCCCCCCATCCAGCCACCTGCGCCCAATTGCCCGGATGTTTTTAGTTGCGATCGATCGAGGATGAGATTATCCTGGGCGCTACCGGGACGATAATCGTTCCCCCATGTCCAGTTCTGCATGGAGATATCGCCCGGTGTGGGGGCTGTATAGTTGATACCACCAAATTTGGTTGGTTTGCCCTTGCCAGAACTATAAATCCGCCGATAAGTATAGACTACGCCAAAATCAGCCAGCCGCTTGAGTTCGTAGCTGTAATAGGGCGAGTACTGTTGGTAAAAAGTTGGTTCTACTTGGAGTTGCGGCGTTGAAGTTGTCTCCATTGCGAAAGGATAAGTAAATCCTTGAGTGCAGTAAGGATCGCCTGTGGTAGTGGCTGCGGAAGGTTCTTGTGATGAGCGCGGATCTAGTCCCAGCCGATAGGGGACATCTGCTAAACCGATTAGTTCTCCGGTTTCCGTGGCATCGACGACATACCAGTCGGCGGGTTTGGCTGCTTGCTGTTTGGGGGTTTTATAGGTGGGAATGAAGACAATTTTGCGCTTTTGAAATCTGGGCGAATCTTGATAGCTATAACTATCTTCGATTGTTTTCGATAGCGGCTCGGTATTGAGTGGTGCCGTTCCCGGTTGGGGTTGGTGCTGAATGGCGATGACGGCATTAATCTGTTGCCCGTTGCCTCTTTTACCGACGATTAGTTCTTTGACGACGGTATTAGGATACCAGTAGAGTTTGCCGCGCCCTTTACTCTCGGCTGTTTTCAACATCCCGTACAGGATTTTGTGAGCATCTTTCGGCAAGAAACAAGCTTCGCTCACCCAGCAGTAGCCGGAATTTAGCTTGCCATAATAATCCTGAACTTTTTGGCGAAATTCTAGATAACCGCGCGGGAAATATTTTTTGGCGCGTTGGGTAGGACGTTCGTCTAGGGCGGAGACACCTTGCGCGGAGATCTGTCCGCCCACCCAGTCGGTAATCTCAGTCATGCAGACTTGTTTGCCCGCCAGGAGTCCTTCATAGGCGGTTGCCATCCCGCTCAAGCCACCACCTGCGACCATGATATCGCACCCGATCGTCCGATCGACTGGTTTGGTCTCGGCAGCTATGACGGCTGAAAAGTAACCTAATTCAACTGAAACTAAACCCACACACAATAATGCTAATGGTTTCTTTATCATTTGGTTGGCTAATTTGGTAAATACGGGGTTTAAGCTTAATTCATTTCGATCGCGTGTACGATTGCCACTCAATTGCGGAGCAGTCATCATCGTTCGACTGTAACTAAATATTACTCTTTTATCTACAGCTTGTGACTAAATCCATCCTGACACGATCGGCGATCGTTTTATCTCGATTCAACACATATCATCGATCGCAACAAGTCGATCTAGATATATTAGACTTCCTGCGAAAACTCACCACATTCCATCACAAAGCCTACAAATAATTTTGAGTGACTAGGTAGATGCAAATATTTGTTAGATAGCTTTTGCTTGAAACCTAGATGGTGGGCAGCGGTTCGCGCTCTGGAGGTTCCCTCCAGATTGAGCGAAACAAGACAGTACCCACCCAGCCCTTTCAGCGCGAACACTTGTATTGCTGCCTCAATCACCAAATCATGCGGTTTTGAAGTTGATGCAATTATGGCGTGCCCTTGCTCGATCGATAAATCGCTCGTAATTCGATCGAGGAGGGGCATCAGATAATAGCGGCAAAAATCTGGACTGAATTCAGCTATCTGGTAGTAGGGTGGGCAGTGCCCACCACATGGGTTTCAGGGAATTTCTGGGAGTTGAAATAATTATGCCGAATTTACCGTTGCTTACCATCGCGTAAGCCAGTCAAATTTTTGACAAGACAATCGGGACGATCGATCTCGACAACCGTCCCTAGTCACTTTAGAAAAATAAACTACTAGCTAATCACTGGGCAAAACCCCAGAATTTAGTGCGTGTTAATGCGATCTACAGACCGTCAATTTGTTTGCGTAAAGCTTCTAATTCCTCATCCTGGGGACTCATTGGCGCTTTGACCGTATCTTTGGGGGTGGTCGGCGCGGCAGTAGGCGAGACAGTCCCTTGAGGTAGTGCGGCGGCTGGTTGAGCTGTCCCACCGAGCATTTGCTGCTTCATCGCTGCTAGCTCGTCATCGACATCGCTACCCGCCGAGAGCGCGGCAAATTTGCTTTCGAGATCGGCACCAGTAAGTTCGGCGGCGGCTTGAGACTTAGCTTCTTGAATTAAGACTTTTTCTTCCATCCGCTCGAAAGCTGCCATCGCACTATTAGTGCCGAGGCGACCGACGGCACCTTGAAGTTGCTCCTGAGCCTTGGCAGCTTGGGAACGCGACTTGAGCATGTCTTTCTTGGTTTTGGCTTCGGAAATCTTGCCTTCAAGTTGGATCAGACTCTTTTTCATCGTGTCTACCATGCCTGCTTGCCCGTCTAACTGAGCTTTGAGGCTCCCGGCAGTTTCGCTGTAGTTCTTCTTCCGCACCAGGGCTTCACGGGCGAGATCTTCATCGCCTTTTTGCAATGCTAATTGCGCTTTGCTCTGCCAGCTATTGGCATCGCCCATCGCTTTGTTGTACTGTTGCTCGGTGCGTTTTTGATTGGCGATGCTGCTGGCAACGGCTTGGCGTAGTTGTACCAAATCTTCCTGCATGTCCATCACTGCCTGTTCCAGAATTTTCTCTGGATCTTCGGCTTTGCTCACCATATCATTGACATTCGCCCGCAGCAGTCTGCTCACCCGATCGAATAATCCCATATTACTATCCTCTGAATATTTTCCTGCTTTAGTAGCTGAGTATCTAGTCCGCTTCTAGTGCTAGAGTTTTGACTTGACAATTTAAATACTTGACCTAGTAATTATGATAACTTCTGGATCTGACGATCGGGCATGACTATACTAGGAATTAGTCATAAGTGCGCTATTT
>NZ_JANLWO010000481.1:0-4266 GCF_031364565.1 Chamaesiphon sp. OTE_20_metabat_361 | reverse complement strand
TGCGCCCATTTGACCGCATCTAGCCCGGTATTCTCCCGACCGCCTTTGACATAGACATCCCAGCCGGGATTACTCGGATCGTGACGGCGCTTGGCATCGATCGCGACGACAATACACTGATTGCCGAATAAGTCGCTAGCATCATTAATCAAATTGGGATTGCGGACTGCTGCTGAGTTGAGACTGACTTTATCCGCCCCCGCCCGCAATAAGTCTTTAATATTCGCTGGCGATTGAATCCCTCCACCGACAGTCAGCGGGATAAATATCCGATCCGCAGTCCGGTAAACGACATCGATCATCGTGTCGCGATCTTCGTGACTGGCGGTGATATCCAGAAATACTAACTCATCCGCGCCCGCATCATTATAAACTTGCGCCAGCTCTACCGGATCGCCTGCATCCCGCAATTCGACAAAGTTAACGCCCTTGACGACGCGACCAGCTTTGACATCCAGGCAAGGTAGAATTCTTTTGGCTAACATATACAAATCTTGGTGTGGTTGTGAACAGCTCTCATCCTCGCTCGATCGTGGCGATCTGAGTTCTGCTCACTTTAGATAATACTTTCAATCCCGTACAGCAGCTCATCAAAATTCACCAACCGAATCGATCGGGGTGAGGTAAAAGGTAAGAGGTAAGAGGTAAGAGGTAAGAGGTAAAAGGTAAGAGGTATAGATCTGTGATTCTTCAATTAGAGATTGGTATGACAGCTATTAACCCAATCTCTAATTTGAGCTAGTGAGTTAACCGACTTCGGCGAGTTTCGCCGTGGCGGTTTGGCGGAGGGCGGCATTCTGTTTGCGATCGCAGATCTCGATCGTGGTGCGGAGATCGGCTGTTGCCGCTTCCCGATTATCGCGTGCTAACCGTGCGAGGGCGCGGAAGTAATAGGCGTGTTCGTCATTGGATTGCAGGCTGCCAGATCCGGGAGTTTCGCGGGCGAGTGCTTCGCTGTAGTCGCGACTGGCTCCAAACTCGTCACCCAAAGCTGCCAGCGTCACGCTTCGCGCATAGTAGGTAGCGATTTCAGGGCGTTGAGTGAGGGATTTGGACAAACTTGCCAAGGCAGATGGATAAAGAGCAGATGTGGCTTGGCTGACGCCGAGGTTGTAATAATCGCTCGCACTGGGCGCAGTTTGGGTACAACGGGTAAAGTCAGCGATCGCGCCATCATTATCGCCACTGTAAGAGCGGGCTACAGCTCTAGCAGCATACACCCATTTCATGTCAGCATTTAATGCGTTCGCGGAGCGTTCCTGTAAGGAAATCGCCCGATCGAAATCCGCTAATGCTTCGGTCATCCGATTCTCCTCCAGAGAGGCTCCGCCAACGAGTTGCGTATAGCTCATTGCCCTACCAGCATAGGCTTCAGCCAACAACGGATCGAGAGAAATTGCCAGTGTAAAATCGACGATCGCACCTGATTGGTCGCGAGCGTAGTGCCGCATGAAACCGCGCCCGGAGAAAAGTCTGGCATCCGTCGGGGTCGCCAAGATTGCTTGGTTGTAAGCGGACAGGCTGCCCAGCGAACGCTCTTTAACCGCTGTTTTAGGTTTACTCACCCCAGCGGTATCACCGCAGAGGTATTCGGTAAAATCGTCGCAGATCTGGTTGAGATCGTTAGAAAGAGATCGAACTATTTCGTCAAACAAGTGCATCGCGTTCTTCAAGTACAGAGATTTGATAATGTTGTCGCCGATGCACCCCAATCGCAGCTAAGACCGAGCGGAGTTCATGGAGATCTCGATTTTCGTCATGCTGATTTATCGTTCTAAGTCATTGTAATCCCAATTTCTCGATCGATCGCCAAATTGCTCACATCAAGCCCGATCGCTATTTTGCCTGCCGCTAATCTCGACTCGAATTTAGCCCTTCCATCACCCATGTTACATACGTCCCGATCGGACTCCAGAGCAGATAGGGGATGAGTAAGGCTGTTGCCGTACTCGAAACTGGATAAACCAAGATCGCCAGAATGACACCAATAACCCAGCCTGCGGCACCGACAATCGTTCCTGCCCGCAGATTCTTAAACAAGAACATAGAGGGCGTGTAGAGCATAATAGACACCTCTAGGAGCAGATACACTGCCATCAGTCCCCAGGGTGGATTACTCGGAGCTGCTTCCCAGACATTGTACGCCGACCACACGCCGCAGATCAGGATGACCGTCCAAATGACCGGAATCAGCCCCTCGAATGTCAGCCAGGTAGGACGGCGTTGGCGATTGAACCAGCGATACCCTTCTGGTGTATTTAGTCTCCCTAGCCCAACCGCAACTAGTACTGCCACGATGCCGATAACCAGCCAGGATTTAATCATTGATTTAGATGGGAGATGGGAGATGGGAGATGGGAGCGCAAAGATTAGAGGGTAGAGTAGGGTGGGCACTGCCCACCATCTAAGTTTCGAGCATTGTCAAGCTGATAAATCTTTGAGTTCTACCGATCGTTAATTATCAATTATCAATTATTCCTCAGTCGTGTCGTCCCAGTAGGGTGGACACTGCCCACCATCTAAGTTTCGAGCATTGTCAAGCTGATAAATCTTTGAGTTCTACCGATCGTTAATTATCAATTATTCCTCAGTGTTTCTCTGACTTGCATGAGAGTCAATCCTAGCTGATTTTTGCCTGTGCCATCTTTGCCACAGCCCCAATAATAGTCGTTGGGGGCGTTTTCGACAATTTCTTCATCGCCAGTACCAATCAGAATTTCGCGCAGATCGAGGTGGATTTGAAATTTGCACAGCACGGCGCGGAGCATGATTTCGTCCTTCACCTGTTCCCAATCGCTGCGGAGAGGCAATGTGCGCTTTCTACCCATTTTAGCGGCATCATTAGGCGTTCGGATCGATCGAATTTGTTCGAGATAGGGGGTGTTAATGAATTTCTGGGCTTGGAAATAGTGTTCGGTGGTGTACCACCACAATTTATCCATTACAAAGCCATGCTTGGAAAAGTTGGAGAAGCAACCGTAGGGTGTTTCTCGATCGGTGTAAAAATAGATCGTCACAGGATTACCATAAATAAGGCGGAGTGTGAGCAGTGTCGGCAATTCAAGCTTACGGACAATAATGTTGGTGATTGTCCCCATTTAGCACTACTCACTCTCGCCACTAACGACGGTTGAGATTGGTTATTCTGGGGCTGCTGCCATCGGCGGCGCGGCAACAGGCGTCACATTCAGCGAGAGTGTCTGACCGTTGCGACGGACTTGGACGCTAATGCTGGTACCGATTTTGGTAGTTTCAACCGCTTGCTGCACTTCGTTGACAGTTTGGACTTTTTTGCCGCCGACACTTTCAATGATATCGCCAGACTTGATGCCAGCAATGGCTGCGGGTGATTGGCGCACAACGCGAGCGATCAGGGTACCTCGATCGACGTCGATCTTTAAGTTAGCATTGGGATCGTTGTTGATGCGATTCTTGAGCTGTGGCGTCAGATCGATCATTTGAATGCCCAAGAAGGGATGATCGACTTTACCTGTGGCAATCAGTTGGCTGGCAATTCGCTGGGCGGTATTAATCGGAATGGCAAAACCCAAGCCTTGAGTACCGCGCAGAATGGCGGTATTCACGCCGATGACTTGTCCTGCGGCATTGAGCAAGGGGCCGCCGGAGTTGCCGGGATTGATCGCCGCATCGGTTTGGATGAAGTTGACGCGCTTATCGGCAGCGCCGATGTCTGCACTAGAGCGTCCGGTACCGCTGATGATGCCAGCAGTAACGGTATTATCCAATCCTAATGGATTCCCGATCGCGATCGCCCATTCACCAGGTTTGATCTTATCCGAATCGCCAATTTGGATACTAGGTAGATTGCGATCGGCAATTTGAACGATTGCGACATCGGTGACTCGATCGATCCCTATGACCTTACCATCGATCGTCCGACCATCTTTGAGAGTGACGGTGACTTTGGTTGCGCCAGAGACGACGTGAGCATTGGTCATAATCTGACCGTTATTATTAATAATAAATCCCGACCCGGTGCCCTGCCTGATTTCCCGTTCTCCAGATCCACCCGATTGGGGCGCGCGATTGCCAAAGAATCGCCGGAACAGGGGATCTTCTTCACCATCTGCCATGGCAGGTCTTGCCGCGACAGTTGTAGAAGCATTAATTCTCACTACGGCGGGGCCAACTTTATCCACCACATTGGTGATGAAGTTAGTATTGACAGTGGCTAAGATGCTGCTACTATTTGCTACTTTGGGCGTAGCTACAGCCGGAGATTCCAGCGTCGTGGGTACCTGTTCT
>NZ_JANLWO010000457.1:0-6119 GCF_031364565.1 Chamaesiphon sp. OTE_20_metabat_361 | reverse complement strand
GTGCAAGCCATGGGTCGGGAACCTCCGCGTGGTTGCATCCGCTAAATCCCCCTTAAAAATGGGGACTTTTAAAGCCCCCTTTTTAAGGGGGTTGGGGGATTCAGATCTAGAAACGAAGTCCAGCCGACTTTTGTATCAACGGTAGCTTAAAAAGGGGGGACTATCGATCGCCGTTAGAGTTCGCCTAAGTCCTGCTTGAGTGATTTGGAGCGGCGAAATAGCAATCTTACCAATTTAAACAAATCTGGAGCTAGCCCTTTAATCCACATCTTGAAACCATGAGTCAGAAAGTAATAACTATAAGACCAAAATGATAAACCGATTTTCTCGATCGAACTGAGATTGGGTGAACTTTTAATCGTTTTTTGTTGATACGTTTCCCTTACCCACACGGGTTTTGTTTCAGATAATGAACCTTGAATTTGTTGAGCTTTAATTACATTCGCATTGCTGACACTGATACCCGATACGCGAGATTCCATCAATTCGGTAGGAATGGTATAGAATTCTCCCTGTAATGCCAGCCGTGCTAATAAGATATGATCCCACCCGGAAATATTCGGCACATCGCGCATTGCCGCCTGCATAATATCTCGTCGCATCACACCATAATTGATATCTGTCACCGCCACTTGTTCGGTATAAATTGTCGAAATATATTTGATATAACGGCGATAAGCGGGTAAACCCATCGTATTGCATCCTTTATCGATCGCGATCGTTTTGTCTAATTGCTTGTCTACCCGCCGCGAATAACTATTCACCACGATCGGTGTTTTGAGGCGATCGAATTCTTGAAGACACGCCTCGACAAAATTATGACTCCGCGCATCATCGTCACAAACCCAGGCAAAGTAATCTCCCTGAGCGCGTTCGAGTAAAAATTTATAGTTATTAAATGAGCCAATATTTTGCTCTTGTCTAAAGTACTTAATTCGCGAATCTTGTTGCATTAACTCGCGAACGACGGCACTAGTTTCTGTTCCAGACGAACAATTATCTGAAACAAGAATTTCTAGATGCGAGTAAGTTTGGTTGAGTAGGCATTCGAGTACCTGTCTAAGACCATCAGGTCGATTATAGGTTGGACAGCCCAAACTGACAAGTGGTTTTTGATTATTCATTACCAAATCCTTTGATTTCAATACAAAATTTAAACAACTATTTTTCGACAATGAAAAGCTTCGGCATACTTACTATGGGAATTCGATTCCATTCCTCGAATCCTGAGCATTGAGAAAAAGATATCTTTTGTAAACCAGCCTTTATTAGCCTGACTCTCGAAATGTGTAAACAGGTGATTGACTTTTTGATGACAAATTTCCTCACTGAGATGTACGAATAGGTTGGGAATACCTAAGTCGCCATCGTATTTAGGAATCTCGTATTCCCAAATCAAGCAATCTCGAAATGTATTCCAAGTCAAGTCGGAAATTAATCGATGATCCTGATGGCGATCGTCGCGGTAATGAGTCAAAATCAGATCGGGAGATACTTCCATTTTAAGCTGTTGGAAATACTCTTTGATTTCAGCTCCCAGATAGGGAAAGAAACTATCGCGAAAGCTGCCGATCTGAATTTTTTTATGACTGACTCGCTCTAACAAACTATAGGCACTATTCGATGCTTCCCGCTCTCGTTCGGGATTAGCACCGATTACTACCCAATGAATATGCAGGTCAGGATATAAATCGATTAGCTTGAGCAAGGTACCGCCACAGCCAATTTCAATATCATCACTATGGGCACCCAGGCACAGGATTGTATAAGGAGTGCCGACTTTTTTCTCGAAACTTAATGGCATCATAAATATAGATGGTGGGCAGTGCCCACCCTACTTTTTATTATTTTAATGGCATCATAAATATAGATGGTGGGCACTGCCCACCCTACTTTTTCTCAATTCTCAATTTTCAATTCTCAATTCTCAATTAATTTACGAGCCAATTGCCACAGGTGAAACAGGCGCATATTGATCGCGTCTGCCATTAACTAACTGGTGTCCATTGGTACTTACCTTGTCCCAAACTGCCCAAGGAGTTTTGCCAGCGGCATACATTTCATCAAACAGCATTTTCTCCTTTAGGGTATCCATACAAGCCCAAAAGCTGGACTTCTTGTAGGCAATTAACTCTTTGCGTTGAATCAACCGCTGAAACGGCTGTAAGACCAATTCTTCTTCATGTTGAATATAGTCAAATATATTTTGCTTGAAGGCAAAGAAACCGCCATTGATCCACAGATCCGAACAGCCAACCGATTGAATATTTTCGACTAACGCACCCTCATCGAAAGAGACAACGTGAAAAGATTGGGATGGTTGCACGGCGAGGAAGCTGGCAATTTTGCCATGATTGGTGAAGTGATCGAGATACAAATCTAGATCGAGATCGCTGAGTCCATCGGCATAGTTTGCTAGGAAAACTTCTTCACCTTCGAGATGCGATTTGACAGCCATCAATCGCTGACCGATATTCGCATTTAGTCCCGTATCTACAAAGGAAATTTTCCAATCTTCGATATCGCTATTGTGTAGCTCGATCGTTTTACCACCATTAGAAAGGGTAAAGTTATTCGACAAGCATTCGTTATAATTGAGAAAATAGTTCTTAATATAATCGCCCTTATAACCCAGGCAGAGGATAAATTCTTTGTGTCCAAAATGAGCATAGTAGCGCATCAAGTGCCAAATAATCGGACGATAACCAATCTCCACCATTGGTTTGGGAATGGTTTCGGAATATTCGCGCAACCGCGTACCCATACCACCACAGAATAAGACTACTTTCATGTAATTGCTCCTGATTAGTTAACTCTAGAAAACTATTAATCTTGGCAAAGAAACTAAAACTTTGGTGCTGTCATCTGTAATCGATCGGCATACCAATCGATCGTCGATTTCAAACCCTCCTCTAAAGATGTGGTCGCCCTCCAGCCGAGCTGGGCGTAAGAATTTGCCGCATTAGCAACGCGAATTTGTTCGTTGATTCGATCGGGAATCGTCCCAAATAAGGGTTCAACTCGCCGATCGATCCAAGTCACAATTCGTTCGACTACTTCCCGAATGGTACTCAATTTACCCGTCCCCAAATCGATCGTCTGTCCGGCGATATCTGGGGCATCTGCCATCGCGATCAGCCCAGAGATTAAGTCGTCAATATAGACCCAATCGATCGGTCTTTTGCCACTACTCAATTTGGGAGAGATCCCGCTAATCAGCGATGAAATAACCGTCGGGATTAGAAACCGGGAATCTTGTTCTGGCCCATAAACCATAAATATTTTGGCGGTGACGACTGGGGTCTGATAGAGTTCGTAAAACATCTGGCTATAAGCACTACCAGCCCATTTAGCAGCGGCATAAGGTGAAGAGGGAGTAATACTACCTCGATTGATTTCTGGCTCCTCTAATGAGCCTGCAAGGACGATTCGATCGCAACCAATTTCTGTCAGAGCTGTTAATAAATTAACTGTACTGACAAAATTACTATGCAAAGTCGGCAAGACTCGATCGAGATCGCGAGAGCCAGTAACGTTACTAGCTAAGTGATAAACTACGTCAGGTTGGACATGCCGAATCAGCGTCCGCACGCTGGTAATATCTGCCAAATCGCCTTGCCACCACTGCATGTGCGATCCAGTCGGCTGAGGCGTTCGCGAAATGCCATGCAGTTCCGCTGCTGTAGTTGCCAAACATCGGCATAAATGTGCGCCGATAAAACCACTAGCACCTGTAACTAAGACCTTTTTTTTCAATAACTTATTTGGAGCATTTATCATAAAATATCTATTCCAAAATTTCGGTTAATAAGTGATGTTCTATCAGGATATTAGCGATTTGGGCGATCGCAGTAAATGCAATCTTCGATCTCTGAGCGATATCGAGGAGGGAATTTTTCCCATCTGATAAATTGAGTATCCACAGCATCGCCATTTGCCGCTCTTGGGTAGTTTGATGCCCGCCTGAGAGATTATAAAGACCGCGCTTGCCGAGCTGAGGTTCGCAGTAGGGATTGGTATTGAGATAGCGTTTATTTGCTTCTAAAATCTCGATTGTCTCGATATAAATACTCAATGAATCGGCTAAGTAATCGGGTTTAACAAAATCTAAATTATCTGCTGAGGTGTGATATTCCGGATACGTGCCAAAGGGCGTTCTACTCAATCTGCCTACTGGCAAATTGAAGCCGGGGGAACAATATTGACGTTCGTCATAACCATAGGGCGAAAATTCTTCGATCGCGTAAGCTCGACCGGAATTTTGCAAGACATGGCTGACAACTCGATCGATTTCGGCATTACCCTGACGACTTTGTTTATAAGTCATCGCCCCAGCATCGCCGACACCAGAGATGACTAAACCGTGCTGAATCCGCCGAGTCAGCTCGGTATTTAGCGCCAACCAAGTAATCGCGCCGATCGTACCGGGAATAAACACAAACCGATAAGAATATCGTCGGGTTGCAGTGCTGAGATATTTAGCCAGAAATGTCGCTAGAGCGATGCCAGAGAGGTTGTCATTACACAGTGAAGGATGACAAATATGGCAAGAAAAGAGGATTTCGCGATCGGTTTTTCCGGGTAAAAAATATTCACCATAGCTGAGATGTCCATCGGTGAGGGATGAATCGATCGAGACTTCATATTCGCCATCTTCAAGCTGTGCGAGCGTATGGTGGCTCAAACAAAACCCCCAAGTTTCTTGGTAATAGGAGGTACGGTAGGGAATCCAGTCGGGATGTGCTGGGAGAGTAAATAGATGCTCTTTGAGTTGTGATAACGGCAGCTTTTGGTGGATGGGAATGCTGTAGTTGAGCAGGTGTAAATTCGATACCTGAAAATCGACAACCTTCTCGCCGCGATCGTTTTTGATATAGGCATCGCGCACATTCCACTCTTTAGGCACCGTCCAATCAAATACTTGTGTCCCCGTCGGCACTTCCTGAATTTCTAGGGGGATATACTGCTGCAAACCTTGCAGGGTGTGGCGAACGCCATCGCCAGTAATGCTGCGACAAATCGGGTAGAGATCGGCGACTAGCTGATACATCTCTAATCCCAGCCGATCGAGATCGCGTAATTCTGAACTAATATTCATATTGCTGACCTAATGTGGACTTTCAACGATCGGCGATTAATTTGGCTGCAATACTGGTAAGTCTAGAGTGTAGTCGGGGTAATCTCGATCGCGCGGGGAGATGATACTAATGTCGATCGGCCACTCGATCGCGAAGCTAGGATCGTTCCACCGCATTCCCCGAGCGGCTGCTGGGGCATGAAGACCGGACATTTGATAAAACACTTCGGTATTGGCGGCGAGGGTTTGAAAGCCGTGGGCGAATCCTTGGGGGATATATAGTGCTTGGTGATTTTCTGCTGTCAGATATACCGCCATCCATTGTCTGAAGGTGATACTATCGGGACGTAAATCGATAATGACATCGTAAATTGCGCCCTGAGTACAGCGCACTAGCTTGGTTTCGGCAAAGGGGGGTATTTGCCAATGCAGTCCTCGGAGGGTGCCAAGCTGGTGGTTGAAGGAGATGCTGCACTGGGAGAGGTTGGCATCTAGTCCTCGATCGAGAAATGCTTGCTGGCACCAGGTACGGGCAAAGAAGCCGCGCTCGTCGGTGAGTTGGTCTGGGGTGATGATATGGGCGTCGATTAGGGTGGTGGGGATAAATTGCATTTTATTCAGAATTATCTAGAGCGAACTGGTAAAGGCGAAGCGGCAAATGTTAGATATTAGTAGGTTGCGATCTTCCTAGCGGAGGCAGAACCCGGTGGGGGTACCGACCCCCAGCCCCCCCCGTTGAGAGGGGGGAACGCCCCTGTCTTGATGCGCTAAACCGTCGGGAAACAGAGGCGTGCGCGCATCGCCTCTCAAACTCTCCTGCGTATGGTTCGATTTGTAGGAGGCGTGGTGCGGCATTCACTCCTCTCTGGGAGTTAGTTGGGGGTTTACCAATTTGCTAAGGTGTGACCATACACCGTTACTCCACCTAGCCTCTACTAGTAGAAGGATATGATGTCACAAGTCGGCTGGGCTTCGTTTACGGTGGGCTTACCCCCCCAACCCCCCCTTATAAAGGGGGGGCTTTCCGGCTCCCTCCCCTTGA
>NZ_JANLWO010000365.1:0-5159 GCF_031364565.1 Chamaesiphon sp. OTE_20_metabat_361 | reverse complement strand
CGGTCTCTATCGATCTACATTTTGCGTGGCATCTAGCACATCTGCTGCGGGGAATAAGGGAATTTTCAAGGTAAAGGTCGAACCACATTGGAGCTGGCTCTGGAGGGAAATTTGACCCCGATGAGCATCGACGATCGCTTTCACGATCGCCAGTCCCAAACCAGAACCTTCAGATCGCCGCCGACTTTTGGCAGCACGGGCAAACCGTTCAAAAATTTGTTCTCGATCGGTATCGGCAATTCCTTCGCCAGTATCCTGGATCCACAGGTGTAGTGTATTTTGCCGCTGCATCGAGCCGAACGAAATTTTATCGCCAACTTGGGTATGTTGCACGGCATTGTTCCCCAAATTGAGGATCGCCTGTGTCATCCGATAGCGATCGATCCGCACTTCGCCTTCAGCAAATCTTGCCAAATCCCAATTGCGCTCTCCTAGACTACGCAACTTCGCAAATAGTTCCTCTGTAAAAATTCGCACATCGACGATCTCATACTGCAAAAAATCGGGACGTTCCGACTTTGCCAGCAACATCAAGTCCTCTACCATCCGCGCCATCCGATCGAGTTCGTCGATCGCGATGGCTACAGCTTCCTCCCGTTCTTGCGGATCGTCTCCCATCAATTCCAAATGACCGCGAATAATCGTGATGGGAGTGCGGAGTTCGTGCCCAGCATCATTAATAAAGTTGCGCTGACTCACAAATGCCGATTCTAGCCGCTCCATCATCTCATTAAATGTGGTGGCTATTTCTGCCATTTCCCCGCCACCCTGCACGGGCAATCGCTGACTCAAATCGGATTCACCTACCAATCTTGCAGTGCCAATCAACGATCTCAGTGGTGCCAACACCTGCCCCGATGCAAACCAAATTAACACCAGTGCAAGTACCAACACTCCTCCAAATACCTGCACCACCACCACAACTGCTTCTAATACTTCATTCCGTTCGCCAGATGTGGTATGAGCGACTACAAATACACCGAGCGTTCGATCGTTTACTTTGACAGGCTCGACCAAATACAATATGTCGCCGACTCCCAGGTCTTTTGTTTTCTGCGTCCCCTGTGATGCTACAGTTGCTTTTGCCCATGCCTGCATCAAGTCCGAATTTTGTTCGAGCACTTCTGGTCTTGCTCTCGGACTAGATTTGTACAATTGGCCCTTGACAAAGGCAATCATATAGACTTCATCTTCTGGCAACTGACGAGTCAAAAAAGCATCTAAAAAATCTTCTAGTTCCGCTGAATTGGCTGGTTTTTTCAGTCGCTGCTGCCGATTGTCTGACTGCGCCGCACTCAATCCTGAATTGTCCAGATCTTCATCGATTAATTCTTCAGCTAGCGAACTGCGAAAAAATGCCATCTTTTCGCTCATATCATCTTGCACCCGTCGATCTACCCGTGCAAACAAAAAGTGTCGAAATATCGGAATACCGATGGCGAAGATGAACGCTAAAATCCCAATATAACAAAGCAAAATCCGCGTCCGCGCCGCCCCCAAAAAGCCCGTCCGCTGCGATCCTCCAGCTGTCGCAGTCAATGGTGTCCCTGGATTGGTGCGATCGATCTCCGCCATATCTAGATCCAAATCTCTACTTTTGAAATACTCACCGTGAGTTCAGCAGGGGTGATTCTTGACAGATCGTCGCAATTTGCTACCATCGTAGGATCTGTAGGTTGGGTTGCGGATGCGCGCTCTGGAGGTTTCCTCCAGATTGAGCGCACCAAGCAGAAGAATGAAACTAGAGCGCACTCAGCCAAAATTTCTTTCATCCCTTAGACGACATTTTGCGTCGGCTCAGTTGCTCTGAAAGAGCATCGTGTGCCGCTCCGCCCAGCACACATCCCACCCCAAACATTAATTTAGATTATCGACCCTAGCCGCGATCGTCTCCCTCACCTGCACCGGAACATTTGTAAAAAACCGATACCCAGTCAACTTCTCAACCTCCTTCACCGACGTGCGATACTGCCGCCACGGATCGTCTCTCACCCCTTGCTTATTCGGAATAATCACCGCGATCGTCCGGGTGTTCGGCGTCACTCCAGCCACGCCAGAATTGGGTCTATCCAGCACTAAAATCACTTTCCACGTCACAGCAGGTACGATGACTTTCCCCTGCCCTACAGTCGCTTTAAAACCGTTCTTACCGATCCCACCTTGCCCGTGTCCGCCAGAGACAATGAATAATTCCTTACCAGATCTAACTAATTCGCGCGAATAGTTTTCTAGTTGCACCCACACCCCTTGATTGTTATCTGGCGCTTGGGGGATGATATTAGTCATCAAAAAAGTGGGAATATTGTCTGCTGGCGATCGACTGCGATCTTCAGAGTTAGTCATATGACCGCGATCGAAACCACTCCCGGTATAATCTGACGGTTTAATTCGCGCCCAGCCGACAGGCAAATCCTCATCCGGTGCAAACTTACCTACACGATGAGCATCGCCCAGCCATGACGCATTTAATTCCCACGACACCCAGTTAGGTATCCCTTTAGTTCGAGAATAAGACAGCGCATACTGGGGACGCACGAGCAGATAGTTTTCCACATTACCGGGCGAACTAGTTGCTTGTGATGGATTGCCCATCAACAGGTTGATATTGCCTTGGGTTTCCCCTCCTGAAGGAATGTCGGGATTGCGACAGGCGACGACACTAATAATCAAGATCGCCAAGATCGGGAAATAGGCAATTTTTCGCACGGTTGTTAACATCTCATCACGATCGGGATCTAATTTTCCCGTCGTCCTCTTCCAAGCCTAATACCTAAAGCCTAAAGCCTAAAGCCTAATCCTCAGCCGAACGAGGGGAATCATCATGATACAACGCATCCAGTCTGGCGCGTGCATCCTCGACACTAATCGACTTCATGATTAGTAGCGGTTCGGTGGTGACATTGCCAGCAGAGTCTAGCAATTCGGGGTGTACGACGGCACCCGCACGGTATCTGGAACCTGGAAAATTAGGATTGGTCATCGCCCGTGGCTGGGACGCATCCATACTAAACCCAATCAAACTGCGGATCAGATTTCCGATCGCTAGAAATGCCAAAATACTGAAGGCAATTAAATAAATTATCTGTAACATGTCACTGTCCTACACGAAGAGCCAAAATATAGAAGTAGCAAAGCAAAAGTCGGCGGTCTAGGTTGACGATCGGCACCACCTGGGAATATGGCAGGCGAATGGGCAAATCTTCAACAGTCAATTTAACTTTTATGAGAAGTTAAGATGACCGTTCGCGAGCCTTACTCTCCTATCTTAGACTGTTCCGACTGTCTTAACTGCATCGAGACATGCCAACACTCAGTCACGATTTGATGCCAACCCACCATTTGGCTCGGCTCGATCCCGGCTTGTCCGCCAACGGCTTGGAATAACATTTTGGCAACGTTTACTTCTTGCTGTGCTCGCCGCACGCGATCGAGTAAGTCAGCTTGCTCGCTGGGGCTTAAAAAAGAAATCTGCTTGCTCTCTAGTAATTCTGTCGATCGACTAAACCAGTATTCAAAGTCTACAAGCAATGGCTGGAGGATGTTTTGGAGCAGTTCTTGTTCTGATGGCTGCGACATGGACATGGGGTACAAATAGATTGTTGTTTTATGTTCTTATTCTAGTTGTTTTTTACAATTCTTAATGGAAAAATTTAGAATTGATAACCGAACTAAGATTGGCGGGTATCATGGAAATGACAACTTGCCGAACTTTGACTTTTGTACTCGATCGGCAGTACAATAGTACATAGACACCAAGCTTTTGGTGGTTAAACCCAGGCACAGTTACTTCACCTCCCCCTGTTCATAGAGGCATTAATGGCAACCCAAATCACAAATAGCCCAGACAGACAAAAAGCTCTTAGCTTAGTCCTTACCCAAATTGAGAAATCGTTTGGTAAAGGGGCAATTATGCGTCTTGGTGATGCCCAGCGGATGCGGGTAGAAACTATTTCGAGTGGAGCAATGACCCTAGATATTGCCTTGGGTGGCGGTTTGCCCAAAGGAAGAGTCATTGAAATCTACGGCCCCGAAAGTTCGGGTAAAACTACTCTCGCCCTCCACGCGATTTCGGAAATTCAGAAGGCGGGCGGAGTAGCCGCCTTCGTTGATGCCGAACACGCACTAGATCCAACCTATTCTGCGGCATTGGGTGTAGACATCAACAATCTGCTTGTATCACAGCCAGATTCGGGCGAAGCCGCTTTAGAAATCGTCGATCAATTAGTCCGCTCGGCGGCTGTCGATATCGTCGTGATTGACTCCGTAGCAGCATTGGTACCTCGCGCCGAGATTGAAGGCGACATGGGTGACTCACACATGGGCCTACAAGCGCGGTTGATGAGCCAAGCCCTGCGAAAAATTACTGGCAGCATCTCCAAATCTGGCTGTACGGTGATCTTTATCAACCAACTACGTCAGAAAATTGGGGTTGTTTATGGTAGTCCCGAAACAACTACTGGTGGTACCGCACTCAAATTTTACGCTTCCGTCCGCCTAGACATCCGTCGGATTCAGACTCTCAAACGTGCCAATGATGGCGAATACGGCAACCGCGTCAAAGTTAAAGTTGCTAAAAATAAAGTCGCGCCACCGTTCCGGATTGCAGAGTTCGATATTATCTTCGGTAAGGGAATCTCAACTGTTGGCTGTCTGGTAGATCTAGCGGAAGAAACTGGTATTATCACGCGCCGTGGTGCTTGGTATAGCTATGAGGGCGATAATCTCGCTCAAGGACGTGACAATACGGTCAAGTACATGGAAGAAAATGCCGAGTTTGTCGCTAAAGTTCAGCAACAAGTCTTGGATAAGCTCAATACTGGTGTCCCTGTCTCTGCTAATACGCTCAAGCAAGTTGAGGAAGAAGAGGAAGATGGCGACGATGATGAAGCATAAACTTGATTAGCTAGCTCAGAAAGTAGGCTAGACTTCAACCGAAGTCTAGCCTACTTTTATTGGCGTTGCTGAATTGAGGTATGAAGCATAGATTTTGCCCTCACCCCCAGCCCCTCTCCCAAGCTTGGGAGAGGGGAGCCAGAGCCGAAGGATCTGGCGGGGTGAGGGCCGATCGTAAACGCCTCGGTGACAATACCCCCGCAGTTGCTGGGCAAAGCGTCAACCATACCTTTATCGATCGCGGCAACTATGATGAGAAATATTTG
>NZ_JANLWO010000363.1:0-1554 GCF_031364565.1 Chamaesiphon sp. OTE_20_metabat_361 | reverse complement strand
GAAATATTTGCAGGTAATTGCCAACTAATTTGAACTAAAGATGGTGACAAACACAACATCATCATGGACGATACTGAATTTTTGGTCGGTGGTAATCGGTAATCGAGCAGGGGTAAATAGTGATAGTCTGGATCGAGCCAGCGATGCTACTAGCCTATACTATCCCGATCGCCAGTTTAGATCTTATGGACGACAGTGTTAATGATATCTCTTTGCCAATCGCGATGCCCGAGCGAGTGGCGGAACTTGCCGAATTAGTAGCTACAGCCAATGCCGATCGAGCGCCGATCGTCGTGGCGGGAAATAGCACTAAACTTGATTGGGGCGGAACCGTCGCAGGTGCAAAATCGATCGTCAGCACTCAAAAGCTCGATCGCTTAATCGCCCATGCAGTAGGGGATCTGACAATTACTGTCGAAGCGGGGATGGGGTTCGATCGAGTGCAGGAAGTACTTGCCACCGCCGGACAATTTTTACCCCTAGATCCAGTTTATCCCGACCGCGCCACAATTGGGGGAATAATCGCCACCGCTAATGCTGGCTCATTAAGACATTGCTATGGCGGCGTGCGAGACTTGCTATTGGGAATAAGTTTCGTACGTGCTGATGGCAAAATTGCCAAAGCTGGCGGTAGAGTTGTCAAAAATGTCGCTGGTTACGACATGATGAAGCTATTTACTGGCGCTTACGGCACCTTGGGCATCTTGACGGAGGTGACTTTGCGCGTCTATCCGCAGCCGACTACTACTGGAACTGTCATTATTACGGGGGCGATCGCTGCCCTGGCAACAGCGGCTAAAATGTTGTTAGCCAGTACCCTCACCCCCATTGCCGCAGATATTGTCTCCACAGCCTTCAGTCAGCAGTTAGAGCTGAGTAATACGCCCAGTTTAGTCGTCAAATTTGCGACTATTCCCGCTAGCATTGCCGAGCAGTCCGCCCAATTACTAGCTATCGCCAAAGGATTGGGCTTAAAAGCCGGAATCTGGCAAGGCACCCAAGCCGAACGGCTCTGGAGTGGCATTCAGACCGGAATTTGGGGGACTACGCCAATCGGGTGTAAATTAGGTGTCAGACCCACCGCTGCTATAGATACGATCGCCACACTCGATCGATTGACAGATCGTACAGCTAGAGGTGTCATTCATCTCAATAGTGGCATCGGTGAGTGCGCTCTCTTCACCGCCGATGCGATCTTGCCGCTCCGCAGCCATTGTGAAGCAAATGGCGGCTTTTTATCCATGCTCCAAGCACCACCAGATCTCAAGCAGCAAATCGACATCTGGGGCTATCGCGGCAATGCCGTCCCCCTAATGCAACAAATCAAACACCAATTCGATCCTTTAGCTATCCTCAATCCTGGACGATGTTTTTAGCATACTCACATCTTGCATCAAAACAAAGTTACTAGGGTTTTAGTGAATAGTGAATAGTGGATAGTGAATAGTGGATAGTGGATAGATCTGTAGGTTGGGTTGCGGATGCGCGATACGGAGGGTTCCCCGAGGGTTTAGCGACCCAAATCACGCGGAGGTTCCCTCCGCATGTGTTTGG
>NZ_JANLWO010000343.1:0-5376 GCF_031364565.1 Chamaesiphon sp. OTE_20_metabat_361 | reverse complement strand
CAAATCAAAAAGCCGTACCTGAGTCAGGTACGGCTTTTTAATAATTTGGTGGCGGAGACTGGATTTGAACCAGCGACCTTCGGGTTATGAGCCCGACGAGCTACCAGGCTGCTCTACTCCGCGTCGTTTGTTTGCTTTTTTGCCAACTCAACTAATATAACATGACTTTTAAATAAATAGCAACTAGCAATCGCAAATACTTTGAGACGATCGCGCCAAGCTGGGACTTCTTACGAGAGATCGGCAATCTAGCGATGCACAAGTGCTTAAAAAATCTTAAAATCTGTAAAGATACATCAAACAAACCAGAAAATATAGATATGCGGGTTGCGATTGTTGGTGCGGGATTAGCAGGCATGGCTACGGCAGTCGATTTAGTCGATGCGGGACATGATGTAGAGATATTTGAATCGCGTGCCTTTGTCGGCGGCAAAGTCGGTAGCTGGGTGGACGATGGCGGCAATCACATCGAGATGGGACTGCATGTCTTCTTCAACAACTATGCCAATCTCTTCGCCCTGATGCAGCGGATCGGTGCGACTGATATCTTTTTACCCAAAGAACACGTCCATAATTTTGTCAATGCTGGCGGGGATATCGGGAAGCTCGATTTTAGATTTTTTCTCGGTGCGCCTTTTCACGGCTTAAAAGCATTTTTCACCACCGAACAACTGACGATCGTCGATAAGCTTCGCAATGCGCTCGCTCTGGGTACTAGTCCGATCGTGCCGGGACTAGTCAGCTATGAGACGGCGATGAAGATGATTCGCGAACTCGATTGCGTCAGTTTTGCCGATTGGTTTAGATCCCACGGCGGTAATAATCATAGTCTGCGCCGGATGTGGGATCCGATCGCCCTCGCGCTAGGCTTTATCGATACCGAAAATATCTCCGCCCGGTGTATGCTGACGATCTTTATGATGTTTGCGTCCAAAACCGAAGCATCGAAACTGAATATGTTAGTCGGTTCGCCAGCCGAGTACCTGCACAAACCGATCGTGGCTTATTTAGAATCAAAAGGGGCAAAAATTCATACGCGTCGCCAGTTACGGGAAATTAAATATACAGGCGCGGGCGATGATATTCACATTGATGGCTTTGCGATCGCTAACGGTGAAAATATCGAAACGATCGCCGCTGATGCCTACGTCTGCGCGTGTGATGTGCCGGGTATTCATCGCATTATACCAGCAGAGTGGCGCAAGTCTACATTTTTCGATAATATCTTCAAACTCGAAGCCGTCCCCGTCGCCACCGTCCAACTGCGCTTCGATGGTTGGGTGACAGAAATGCAAGACAAAGCCGAACGCCAGCAATTAGACCACGCTGCCGGACTCGATAATCTGCTCTACAGTGCCGATGCCGACTTTTCCTGCTTTGCGGATCTTGCGCTCACCAGTCCCGCAGACTATTATCGAGAAGGTGAAGGCTCGCTCCTCCAAGTAGTCCTAACCCCTGGTGAACCATTCATTCCGATGAAGAATGAAGATATCGTCGAGCATGTCCTCGAACAGGTACACACCCTCTTCCCCTCCGCCTGCGAACTCAATGTCACTTGGTCGAGCGTCGTCAAACTCGCCCAGTCCCTCTATCGCGAACGACCCGGCATGGATCCGTTCCGCCCCACCCAAGCCACCCCGATCGATAATTTCTTCCTCGCTGGTAGCTATACCGCCCAAGACTATATCGATAGTATGGAAGGCGCAACAATTTCCGGCAAACAAGCAGCTACTGCTATTCTCGATCGGTTTAGAGGGTAGATGGGAGAGGGTAGATGGGTAGATGGGTAGATGGGTAGATGAGTAGATGGATTAATCAGGAAAAGCCGAGATTTTACCCATTACCCATTACCTCTTACCCCTATCCCCTATCCCCTATCCCCTATCCCCTATCCCCAAACACCCAAGTCTGAATGGTTATAAAATATCGTTCAAGTTGAAGTTGCTGCCCCGATCGAGCATGTGTGGAATCTGTGGCATAATATCGAGCTGATGCCGCGCTGGATGAAGTGGATCGAATCGGTCAAAATCGTCGAAGACAATCCCGAACTCTCGCGGTGGAAGCTAGCGACGAAGACTCTAGAATTTACCTGGCTATCCCGAATTCTTCAGGAAATTCCCCATCAAATCATTCAGTGGGAATCGGTCGATGGGTTGCCCAATCGCGGGGCAATTAGATTTTACGATCGCAAGGAGTCGAGCATTGTCAAGCTGACTTTTACTTATGAAGTACCAGGTATCTTGGTGCTGCTGATGAATAATGATTTTGTCCGCAATGCTGTGGATGGGACGCTTCAGGCAGATATGGATCGATTTAGGGATTATGCGATGAACGAATTGGCGACTAATCCGGTTAATCCGAATACTGAAGATCTTCCTTAAGCTACTGCTATTGGATAACATTTTTCTACCGCGATCGAAATACCTGCTGGGTACTCGATCGTTATTTGCTGCTCGATTCGCGTTCCGTAAGCGCAAAGCGCAGGCGTTGCCAACGCGAAGCGTCTGCCTGCGCAGAGAGGCTCCGCCAACGAGCAACTCTAGACTTAGAGCTAACCATAGACATTCCCGTCAGGCATGATGGCACCCGTGAGTACCGCACCAATCAAGCGCACGGCAATTTTGCCGCCTACTCTTACCCTAGCGCCTGTGAGATCGGCACCACTGAGATCGGCACCGCTAAAATCGGCGCCAATGAGGTTAGCATCACGCAGGTTAGCGTTAGCGAGATTCGCCTGAAATAAGTTAGCCCTAAATAAGTTGGCTTTTTGAAGATTGGCACCCTGTAGATTTGCGCCATGTAAGAACGAATCTTGAAGATCGGTATTACTTAAATTCGCATTTGTCAAATTACGCCCGGAGAGATCCCGCTCGTTGAGACAACTCCCGCTCCAATCGACACCGCTAAGATCCGGGCGTTGCGGCGGGGTTCTAGCAGGTACTCGCGATTGTTGCTGGCGATTTGACAACCGCGTAGCTGGCGATTGCGGATAGCGAGATTCGGTCGTTCTGACAGGCTGGGAGGGCTTAGCTGCTTGGGGTTGTCGGACTGTGCGTGTTTCTTGCGAACGTGCGGACGTGCGGCGGGGTTGCTGGCGGGGGGAGCTTTGATAAGTCGATCCTCGATCGGGGACATGAGCCGATCGAGCCGCTGCGCCCGTCCCATTGGTACTATTATTGACACTGCTATTATTAGCTTGATATTCGCGGAGCTTATCGCGAGCGTTGTTGATTTCTTGAAGTTTAGCGTGGGCTTTTTCTTGCAGGCGGGGGCTATCTTGCGGCAACCTGTCGGGGTGCCAAACCAATGCCAGATCTTTATGTGCCTGGTTCACCTCTTCAAGCGATGCCCCAGGCTCTAAGTCGAGTGCTTTATACCAACACTGTAGATCTTCATTCATCTATCTAAAGTAGCACTGCTGCTGGCGAAGGTGGCTGCACTCATAGATTAAATTAATATTCTTTATAGGTAGCGATCTGCTACACTCAACACATTCGCTATAGATGCTGACGGGCGATCGTCGATCGTTACTTCTATTTAGCATCGCTAATTTGAGTTGAAGTCTTTCACTTTGCCAAACATTTCATTTCCTAGAAACCAATGCCCAAAGCCTAAAGCCTATTGCGGATGAAAATAACTATAGATTTCACTAGCTGTCTGCGCCCCAATCCCTGGCGCTTTGGCGAGATCTTCCACACTAGCAGCGCGAATGTAATCGATCGAGTGAAAATGCGCTAGCAGTTGCTTTTGACGATAGCTGCCCAATCCGGCAATATCATCTAGATAAGAGCGGGTTTGCTTTTGGCTGCGCTGCTGGCGGTGGAAGGTAATCGCAAAGCGGTGGGACTCATCCCGCACGCGGCGTAGCAATTGTACGCCGGGTTGTTCGGCTTCTGTCGGTAGCGGCAAAGTCTCGCCCGGTAAGAAGATTTCTTCACGCTGTTTTGCCAGACTGATAATCGACATTTTATCGGCTAAATTGAGTTCTTCCAGGACATTCATTACCGCAGATAGCTGTCCTTTCCCGCCATCGATCAGTACCACGTCGGGGAAGTCAGTACTGTCAGTATTTACACCGCCAGCATATTTACGAAAGCGGCGGCGGGCAATTTCGGCATGACTGGCATAATCATCGGAATGTCCGATCGTAATCTCTGGATTTTGGATCTTGTAGTGCCGATAATATTGCTTGGCAGGTACGCCGTCGATAAATACCACTTGCGATGCCACGGCATTCGAGCCTTGGATGTGGGAGATGTCAAAACCTTCAATCCGGCGCGGCATTTCTGGCAAGCTGAGAATTTCGGCGAGATCTTCGAGTGAGTTGAGATTGCGCTCAGATTGGCGCTGAAGCCGCGTTAGCTCGTGAACGGCATTTTTCTCGACCATCTCGATTAGCTCGGCTTTAAGCTGCCGCTGGGGGTTGACGATCGTCACTTTGCGACCTTTGAGATCGCTTAAATAACTTGCGAGAATATCACCGTCGGGGAGGGGATGTTGCACCAGGATTTCGGCGGGGATTTCTACAGAGTCGGCAGTGCGATAGTGTTCTTCCAAGACGCTTTGGAGGATCGCACCGAGATCTTCGGGTGAGGGATCTGCGGTTTCGATCGCGCTGAGGGACTGCACTTGGGCGGTGAAGCCCAATCGTCCGATCAATTTGCCCGCCCGGATCTGAAATAGCTGCACGCAGGCAGTCTTGCGATCGGCGGCGAGGGCGATCGCGTCGCGAGAGACGGTATCGTTAGGGAGAGCGACTTTTTGCTCGGCATTGAGCGCCGCCAGGTTGTTAAGTCTGTCGCGGATCGTGCCAGCTTGCTCGAAGTCCAGTCGCTCAGACGCTTGCTGCATTTGCGTCGCGAGGGTTTCGAGTAGTTCGCCAGTGCGACCTTGAAAGATCATTGCCACTTTCTCGACAGTTTGATGGTAGTCTTGGGGCGCTATCAGGCTCTGACAGACACCCGGACAGCGCCCGAGATCGTAGTTTAGACAGGGACGATCTTTAAATAAGGGCTGAGGGCGTTGCCGCAGCGGAAATGTCCGCTTGATTGTATACAGGACATTGCGGAGTAGATGAGCGTCTGTATATGGGCCATAATATTTATCCTTACCTCTACCAATCCGGCGATTGCGCGTCATCAGGATCCGGGGATAATCTTCCGACCAGGTAATCAGGATATAGGGATATTTTTTATCATCCTTGAGCAGCACGTTAAAATACGGCTGATGCTGCTTGATCAGATTGGCTTCTAATGCTAAGGCTTCAGCTTCGGTATCGGTAACGATAAATTCAATCTCGGCGACCTGGCGCACCATCATCGCAATCCGAGGGGAGTGATGGTTGCCATCGCGAAAGTAAGAGCGGACGCGGGAGCG
>NZ_JANLWO010000169.1:0-1628 GCF_031364565.1 Chamaesiphon sp. OTE_20_metabat_361 | reverse complement strand
ATGCCGATCTAGCGGTGCAATTAGTCCCCAAATTTGACAAAATTGGTTATCGGTTTCTCGACGGCGGAATGGTGCGTCACAGCCTCCTCTTAGGCACCCGCAACCAGATGAATACCGCATTTGTAGCGACTAAAGAGCATCTGCTTGCCACCTTCGATGCGGCGCGTCCCCACATTATCGATCCCGACTCGCTCGAACTGCTCGAACCGATTGGAGCAGCTAGCAATTGGCAAGGATTGGCTCCCAAACAACCCGCTTGGTTGACGCAAGTTTTTCAGCCTTATTCTAACCCCGCGCATCCCGTTTGCGACCATCTCCAGTCAGGCGATGAGGCAGGGGAGTTTATTACGGCAAATTATTCAGCAGGATTGAGTTTGCTCAGTGTTATCGACAGATTTCGTCGCTGGTACAAGGCTAGGCGCGGTTTAGATGGCGTGATTCTCAAAAATCCTTGGGGTGCGTTTACAAGTTTGGTGCGATATCGATTTGACAGCCAAAGCTTTGAAAAATGGCGATTGGTACTCCCCAATGGCGAACCAGTCATCATCCAGCAAGCGATTCATCAGATGGCGTTAACGGAAGACTATATTATCGTCGGCGACATTGCCTTTAAGATCGAGTTATCCCAAATTTTTGCACCCTTTCTGTTTGGTGGCATCCGTAAATACTCCGTGCAAATCGGTTACTGGCTGTCATTAATGTTTCTCAAATTAGTGCAACCATTGCCCTATGCTAACTTGTATTCGATCGCTCGATCGGATCTAGACAAACCCATCTCCGCTGGGAAACCAGCGACGCTTACCGCCATCAAAATCGTCCTCCCTCGCGAGGTTTCCCACTTCGTCACCGATTACCGCAATCCCGACGGTAAGATTACCCTCATGTCCGCCCATAATGGGGGCTGGGATGTCACGGAATGGATCGGCGAGTACGATGAATCCGTCAATCTCGACTGTGAAAATACACCCGCAATTACGAAAGGCATCGAAGCATTAGCTGGCGTAAATAAAGGCTTACCGCCAGTGACACAAACCAAATGTTTGCGAAAAGAATTTCGCGGCTTCCAACCCGCACCCGTCGATCTTAATAGCGTGGCGCGATATACGATCGATGCTAAAACAGGTGCCGTAATTAAAGCAAACTTCCTCAGCGATACTGGCGATAATCCCAGTAAATGCAATACCTGGTCGGTATCAGTCAACACGCACCGCAACCTCAACCGCGATAGCGAATTAGAAACTGGCGAAAAAATTACCAGTTTGTACTGGATGGGTTGGGGCTTTACCTGGGAAACAATTCCCAAACGCATCTATCGAGCATATCGCGATCGGGACAATCGAGTCATCCCCGTCGAGGGTTTACCACAGTCCGATATGCCAGCAACCTTGTTGAGAATCGACACCGAGCGGATGGAAATCGCCGATAGTTTTGAATTTCCGATCGGTTATTTGGCGCGGAGTCCTCAGTTTATCCCCAGCAAAGATCCATGTCCGCCCGATCGAGATCCCGCCACCCACGGTTATATTGTCTGTGTCATCATGTCCGATGCCGAACCCCATAATCCGCATACTGTCGCCCAAGACGAAATTTGGGTATTTCATGCCGATGACTTCAAAGGCAAACCGATT
>NZ_JANLWO010000159.1:0-1562 GCF_031364565.1 Chamaesiphon sp. OTE_20_metabat_361 | reverse complement strand
GACGAACACTATCCCGACTGGGTGGGGATTGGGTTAGTCAATCACGGTAGGGATTTACATCTATTCAGTCATGGCGCGCGCATCGCTCAGGTGATGTTTCTTGAGGTGTGTGTGGCGCAGGAGCGGGTAGTAGATGCGTTGACGACGGTAGGTGAACGCAAGGGTGGATTCGGACATACAGGGGTTTAAAAGATTAAATTTATCTTCCCTTTTTTAATTGCGCCAACGCAGCTTCAGCAGCCTGTTTCTCGGCATCTTTTTTACTACGTCCTTTACCCTCACCGCATAATTTGTCGCCGACATAAACCTTCGATACAAATTCTGGGCTATGATCCGAACCACCTTTTTTTTCGGTGATATATTTAGGCGGAGTTGTGGCACCATTAGCCTGGACAAAGGTCTGAAATTTATTTTTTGGATCCACAGTGGAATGATTTAGCTTAGTTCCTTGAGGGACAGAATCAAATAACTCATGGATTGAGGAACGAATTGCCTCAATATTGCAGCCTTTATCTAAATAGTAAGCTCCAATAACAGCCTCGAAAGTACTACTAAGCAAGTTTGGACTCTGATAAACGCCAGCTCGAATTAAACCACCACCTAATCGCATTCTGAAATCTAGTCCAACTTCATTAGCAAATTTGGCAAGTTGTTTTTCATCGACAAGTGCAGCACGTCTTCGCGTCATTTCATCTTCTCCCATTTCAGGGTGACGTTGATATAAATATTCGCCACTGATAAATGTGAGAATGGCATCTCCAAAAAATTCTAGCCGTTCGTTATCGCTAGTTTCGTCGGGGTGTTCGTGAGCGTAGGAGCGGTGAGTAAGTGCCTGACGCAGTAGCTTTTCGTCATTAAATAATAGTAGTTTATGCACGATCTGATTTTTAAAAAATTATGGGTCACAGATCCCCAATTTCTTGAAGAAGTCGGGGATATAAGTAGTTGTGTTATGTAAGTTAATTTAACTAGCAGGATTTACAATTTTTTTGAGGAGGATAGAGGCTATTACCACGAGAATTATTACAAGGAAAGCAAGCTAATCGCAGATTTTCTAACGAGTCAGAACCACCTTTGCTTTTTGGTTTGAGATGATCGAGAGTTAACTTATCCGATGGTAAAGTACACTCGCACCACCAGCATTTAGAGCCAAATTCTATGAGAAGTATATTCTTATTCGATCGTTTCCGATTAGGAGTCATAATTGAAACTATTTGTTAGAGAGGACTAACAAACAAACACCAAAAATAGTATAGAAACTTCGCTAAAATAAGCAAATTCTCTACTCTTGTACTTAATCATAACCGTCTCAAACGCACTATCTCCAAGCCTCACGCCAGCGCATACCGAGTATGCGGAACCAGCGATTACTTGGGCTAAATCTTAGCCTCAGACAGTCGTTAACCCAGAATACTGGATATGCGCTAGCGTGAGAATCGGAGATAGTGCCCATGAGACGAACATCTAAGCATTGATATTCATCTGTATGAGTCAAAGATAAGGTATGAAATTATACTTGTCAATACTCAAAATTTGTTTTCAGGGGAAAGTCGCAGTTATCG
>NZ_JANLWO010000138.1:0-9882 GCF_031364565.1 Chamaesiphon sp. OTE_20_metabat_361 | reverse complement strand
TCTCAATCTCGCCGCCGAACTCAAATACAGTAAACTCATCGAACTCCAGCGGAAACTCGAAACCGCCGAAGTCCAACTCGCCCAATCCCAAACCACGGGCAAATCCCTCCTCCGTGAAGAAGTCACCGAAGCCGACATCGCGGAAATCATCTCCAAATGGACAGGTATTCCCCTGACTAAATTAGTCGAAACCGAACGGGAAAAACTGCTCTACCTCGAAGACGAACTCCACCGTCGCGTCATCGGGCAAGAAGAAGCCGTCACCGCCGTCGCCGAAGCGATTCAGCGTTCCCGCGCCGGACTCTCCGACCCCAATCGCCCGATTGCCAGCTTCATCTTCCTCGGCCCTACAGGTGTCGGTAAAACGGAATTAGCAAAAACCCTCGCCAATTACCTCTTCGACGCAGAAGAAGCCCTGATCCGCATCGACATGTCCGAGTATATGGAAAAACACGCCGTTTCGCGCTTGATTGGTGCGCCTCCCGGCTACGTCGGCTATGAAGAAGGCGGACAACTCACCGAAAGCATCCGCCGTCGTCCCTATGCTGTTATTCTGTTCGACGAAATCGAGAAAGCACACCCCGACGTGTTTAACGTCCTGCTCCAAGTCCTCGACGACGGACGCGTCACAGATTCTCAAGGGCGGACGGTAGATTTCAAGAATACCGTGATTATCATGACTAGTAATATTGGTTCTCAATATATCCTAGATCTCGCTGGCGATGACTCCAACTACGACGAGATGAAATCTCGCGTCCTAGAAGCTCTCAGTCGCAACTTCCGTCCCGAATTTCTCAATCGCATCGACGATACGATCATCTTCCACACCCTCCAAAAAACGCAACTGCGGAGCATCGTCAAAATCCAAGCCGCCCGCCTCGAAAAACGTTTAGCCGAGCGCAAATTATCGCTCAAATTAGCCGAATCGGCACTCGATTACATCGCCAATGTCGGTTATGACCCCGTATATGGAGCGCGACCGCTCAAACGGACGATCCAAAAAGAGTTAGAAACGATTATTGCCAAAGGAATCTTACGCGGTGATTTTAAGGAAGGCGATACGATTTTTGTCGAAGTCCAAAACGACCATCTCGCCTTCAGTCGCTTACCTGCCACAATTTTGATGCAAGAAAGTTAAGTGAACAGACAGCAAGCCCCCGATATCTAAAAATGTCGGGGGTTTATGTTTGAGCAGAAACCCATCACCACCGATGTCAATTGCTAAGTGCAAGGATCTGTAGGTTGGGTTGAAGAATGAAACCCAACACACTTAACCACAGTCCTAACTACTACTTACAACAAGTCTGAGCATTTTGGACGCGATTTATATGGTCCAATGTATTCTGCTCTTGGTTTCTCCTTAGAGCTGCCCTTACTCCGTTTGCATTGTCAAGTGCCAAGGAATTGTTAGGATTAATTTTGACTGCTCGATCAAAATCAGCGATTGCTCCGGAGTAGTCGCCAAGCTTATTTCTGGAGACACCACGAGCGTTGTAAGCATCGGAATTATTAGGATTAATTTTGAGTAATTTATTATAGTCAGCGATTGAACCTTGATAGTCACCGAGATTGTACTTTGTAATTCCACGGTTAAGGTATGCTCCATCATACTTAGGATTAAGCTCGATCGCTCGATTATAATCGGCGATCGCTCCAGAAGAGTCGCCAAGTTCATCCTTGGTATTGCCACGGTTAGAGTATGCTCTAGCAAAATTAGGATCGAGTTCGATAGCGCGATTGAGATCGGCTATTGCACCTAGATAATTGCCACGATCGTGCTTTGCAACGCCCGAACGCCTGTAATATTCAGCATTCTTTTGTGAGACGATCGCATTCTTCGGCATTGAGCGACTGTTGCTCTGGATTAAACCCTTAGCCGTAACTCTGTTAGAGCCTAGCGTAATTGTCGCTCCCATTGCCAATAATCCCGCACACAGTAAAATTCTAGTTTTCATATAAATATCCTTATCTATTTGATGATTTGAGGCAAGTTTTAGAATGGGTCTGACCTACATTGTGTTGTCAAGGGACTGGTTGCTTACAGTGCAAATTACTGCCACTCTGTTCGCCTCCTGATTGTATCGACAATTTTGGCTTATTTGCTCCGCACAAAGGCTTATTGTTGCGGAGTGTAAGGATCTGTAGGTTGGGTTGAAGAATAAAACCCAACACACTTAACCAAAGGTGGGGGCGTTGGGTTTTGCGGCTCTGCTTGGTGCAACGCACGCTGAGGAGACCTCAGCGCGATTGCATCCGCAACCCAACCTACAGTCCTAACTACCTACAACTGGCAGCCTATGAATTAAATCGATGTAGTGATGGTGCAATTGCGATCGATCTGAATTTATGCAGCTAGAAATAACGGAATACGATCGGTCGTCCAGATCGCGACACCACAACCAAAAAAGTCATTGTCTTCCGTCCAAATCGGACAATCTAACAGCAGAGCAGCCGCCACAATCGGCCAATCATTGACATCACGGGCAGCAATCCGTTGCTTCGCTTCAACTTCGTATCCAGAATAGACATCAGCATCAACGATCTCAATTAGATGAATTAGACCCGCCAACACAGCTAAAGCCTCATCAGGTGGCAGATTGCGCTTTTGGAACAGGATCGGCAAATATTTGACAGCATCATCAAGGCAAAGATCTGGGGTGAAAAACTGTGTGGTGAGTGAAAACTCTTGAATCAGATCTCGGACTTTCTTACCCAGCACAGCACGCGCCACAATATTGGCATCAAGCACAATTTTTTTAGGATTAGACATGGATGGACTCTAAAGTTGCTGCGAGCGCAGTTGGTGAAACTCTGCCAGCAACCTGTCTTCATCAATTCCATGTTCTAGCAAAAGAGTATCCAGGGCTGCTGCGGCACGTTTGAGAGATTCCTGTTCTGACTCGGCGGGCTGTAGCTGGGTCGGAAAAAAGTAGCCTACTGTTTGCCCATGCCGCAGGATCGCCACAGGAGCAGAAGAACTGAGGTATTTGGCTAAATTATCTCTAAAATCTCTCATCCCAATTTTTTGTAGCATATTCTACCTGACGAAAATTGTGTACCGTTGCGTACACAATATTAACACGTCTGGCATTGGGCTGAAGATTTACAACAGTTGCCGAAAACTGATGAGTTGAAGAATGAAACTAGAGCATACTTAACCAAAGTGGGAGCGTTGGGTTTCGCGGCTCAACCCAACCTACAGTCCTTAACTAAAGCTGGGGGCATTGGGTTGAGCCTCGAAACCCAACCTACAGTCTTAAAGATATTGAGTGTCTGTTTTCGAGCTTCAAAGTGAAGCGTCAATACTCAAAATACTACCATCGCTAAAATCGATATTGAGATTGCAATTATTTAGTAATAATGTGCCGACTTGCGGACGCCGCCCCATCGCCAAGACGGGTACTTCTAGCTCGACACCATCCCAAAGTACTGTCGCTCGATGCACTGGCGTGACCGTATTCTCATCATTTGCCAGATTGGTATTGATACTCGCCACATAAGGCAGTTGTAACTTGGCAACAGCCGCAACTGGCAGACTCAAAGCGCCTTCAAATCCAGTATTGATGACACAGCCGATTTCGAGATCGGGATAGCCAGAGATCCGCACGATCACTTTTACTTGTGGTTGTCGTCCGATGACAATGCCATTTATCACGATAATTCCGCCTTTGTCAAACTACCACCCACTGCATAAACAGCATTAAATCCAATCCGTTCTGCCCAAATAATCGCATCGGGAAATTGACTTTTGAGTCGATCGCAAGCTTCTAGCAAGTTATCATCAATTTCATAGTTACTAGTAGTAATATCGATCGCGATAATATTGCCAAGCTGCTCCCGCGTTTCTACCTGAGTGCGGATCGATCGAGTGTAGAGCATCTGTCCGCGTCTCGCAATTTCGCGATTACTCAGCCGCACGGGAGTTGTATTGCTATTTCGATCGTCCATCATTAATCACTATCCGTTTTGCCAACCCCTTCAGATTATACCAAAGTCGCTGTCTCGATGCGTTGAGCTTCGATCGAGTCAAATTTCCATCCGCGCCGATGGGTACGAATTTAGTTCGAGAGATCGCCAATCCTTACATTAACAGCTTCGCTAACTTAATACCGCAAATTGCACTAATCAATCCACAAACCAAGCCATTTACCAAAATCGAGACGCCCCAGGCAATCTGAGCAAAATTCGTGAAATAGCCATTTGGCGATCTCAGCAGATCTTGTGCCAATAGTAATCCTTGCCATCCCAGCCACGACAGGAGCAAGATCGAACATACACCGAGGATACCACCGACGATCGCACTACCAAATCCCGCAATCCACCCATAAGCCGGATCGAATTTACCGCCCTGACGGGTTAATTTATCTCGAACTAACATGAGCATCCCCGCCACAGTCGCACCTGCAACGGTGCCAATTGGAGCCACGATCGAGTAACGCAAGGATGATAATAGATAAAATGGCAACGATCCTAACCAACCATAGTCAGATCTTACTGGTGCTTGGCTGAAGTCGATGAGTTGCGTCCAGCTACCGAGCCAACTTACTAGCCACGGGGCGACGAGTTTACCACATAAAATCGTACTAATTGCGATCGCGATCGAGCCGACGAAGGAAAAACCGATGGTAATAAATAAGGCCCAGATCGATCGAGTTTTCCAAGTAACGATCGTCCCGGAGATAATACCGGGAGCTAGTAATAAGATGAGATACAGGAGGTGAATGAATTGCAGGTGTAGCATATGAGAGGCCAGTTGCTTAGTCTAGATAACCGATCGCAGTTATAGCTAGATTCTTAACAAATGGCATCAGTATTTTCCGCAGTGACTCGATCGAGCATTAAGTCTGCGGTTCCCAAATTTGATTCGATAGTCAAAAAGCTTCTCATCTGATGAGAAGCTTCGATCGAGTGAACCTAGATTTACGGGACTGACGGGACTCGAACCCGCGACCTCGCGCGTGACAGGCGCGCGCTCTAACCAACTGAGCTACAGTCCCATTTATTCAACAGTCCTTATTATGCGCGTTCTAATTGGATTTGTCAACTAGATAGCAGAAAGTTGTCGATCGGGAGTGGGGAGTTGTTGAGTGCTACTGAAGATCTCATCTCCTCCCTACTCCCATCAGGAGTGATTATTTAGTCCATTCGGTGTGGAAAGACTCTGTGTCGGGCTTATCGATCCGTTTGTAGGTGTGGGCACCAAAGTAGTCGCGTTGCGCTTGAGTCAGGTTTTGGGGCAGACTAGCACGACGGTAACTATCAAAATAATCCAGTGATGCGCTAAACGCTGGCACGGGAATACCCATTTTAGCTGCTTGGGCGATAACTTCGCGCCATGCAGTCTGGCGATCGAGAACAGTCTGCCGAAACTCTGGGGCTAGCAGCAGATTTGCTAATTTGGGATCGGTTTTGAAAGCATCTTTGATTTTATTCAAGAAGCGGGCGCGAATAATACAGCCGCCTTTCCAAATCCGGGCTGTTTCGCTCAGATTGAGATCGTACCCATACGCTGTCGAAGCAGCACTGAGCAGTGCCATCCCTTGAGCATAGGAACAGATCTTCGAGCAATACAGCGCGTCGCGCACTTGGTTGACAAATACTTGGACATCGCCAGTAAACTTGCCTTCTGGCCCAGGGAGGACGGCAGCCGCACTTACCCGTTCGGTTTTGATTGAAGAAATAATCCGCGCATTTACAGCCGCAATAATCGTCGGAATCGAGACACCCAACTCTAGGGCACTTTGGACTGTCCAGCGTCCGGTGCCTTTTTGTCCGGCAGCATCAAGAATCATTTCGACCAATGGTTGATTTGTTGCGGGGTCGATATATTTAAAGATATCAGCGGTAATTTCGATCAAGAACGAATTGAGTTCGTCAGTTTTATTCCATTCCGTAAATACTTCGTGGAGCTGTTTGTGGTCTAATCCACCAACATTTTTAAGTAAGTCATAAGCTTCGGCAATCAACTGCATATCGCCATACTCAATGCCGTTATGCACCATTTTGACGTAATGCCCTGCGCCACCTTTACCAATGTAGGCTACACATGGCCCATCATCGACCTGAGCGGCGATTTTGGTGAGAATGGGTTCGAGGTTGCGGTAAGCGGTTTCAGTGCCTCCTGGCATCATACTGGGGCCATTGAGCGCACCTTCTTCACCGCCACTGACGCCCATGCCAATAAAGGTGAATCCAGAGTTTTCGAGTTCGGCAGTGCGTCTATCGGTATCTGTGAAGAGGGAGTTCCCACCGTCGATAATCACATCACCTGGAGAGAGGAAGGGTTTGAGTTCTTCGATGACGAGATCGACTGGCTTGCCCGCTTGCACCATGATCAGAATTTTGCGCGGTGTTTCTAGTGCGGCACAAAATTCTGGAATCGAATACGCAGCTACGACATTTTTCCCTTGGGCGCGGGTTGCCATGAAGTTATCGGTCTTTGCTTTCGTCCGATTGTAAACGGCGATCGGAAAGCCATTGCGTTCGACGTTGAGGGCGAGGTTTTCACCCATGACAGCTAAACCAATCACACCAAAGCTTTGTAGAGACATAAATATTGGAAATACTGTAGATGTAAGGTTCGATCGTGCTCCACCTCACCTTAGCTCGATCCCCATTTTTTGGGGGATTTTAGATAAATATTTGTAACAGTACTTGAGATAAATTAATTTTTGCCACACAATATCGCCCTGACTCGGATAAGTCAGGGCGATGTCATAAGTCAGAGGATGTCTGAAAAGTCTAATTGCTGCGTTTTAAGATCTAAATCCCCCAAACCCCTTGGAAAGGGGTTTGGGGGATTTAGATCTCCGATTCACACCGAAAAGCCTTTTCAGACACCCTCTCATGCGATCGCCGTCCGATTAACTGCGATCGAGTTGCTGTTTGAGGGTTTCGAGAATACCCCAACGGTTGTCTACTCGATCGATTTCCACGGGAGTCTCGATCGGTGTTCCGATCGGGGCAATCCCAGCACAATCGCGATTACAGAGTTGGCGTAGTGGCAGAGATAAACACAATTGTTCGTACAGCCATGACTCTGGCTGAAAGTGCCCATCGGGGGACAGTGACTCTACCAAATCCTCCAGCTCGTTTTTAACTTCCAGACCAGGACGTGCTGGTTCGATCGATTCAGCTTCCAACCAGATGATTTCGTTAGTATCTAGTACCAAGCGATGATTGTACTGTTGCAGACAGCGATCGCATTTGAGGGTCACAATCGTCTCTGTCTGTGCCGAGACATCTAAAAATGTCCCGCCATGTTTGACAATAATTTTGCCTCTAACGGGTGTGAGGGTATCAAATTCTGGAATCATCTTATCGACAATCACCTCAAGAGTGCGGTCTTGTCGATTGGCAAGTTGGGGAATAAACAGTGGTTCCATGAGTTATGCTCTACTCTAAATCTCCTCGCCTGATGGAGGTTGAGCTAATTTAATCACCAATCGGCGATCGGGTTCTTGACCGCGACTGTAGGTGGCAAGATCGCTATAGCTGGGGTCGCTATCAAAAAAAGTGTGCATCTGACGGCGTTCAGCAGAAGACATCGGTTTGAGGGCAACTTCGGTGCCAGTGGCGCGAACGCGCTCGGCAGCTTCATCGGCGATCGCTCTGAGGGCAATTTCGCGCTGGTGGCGATAGCCATCTAGTTCGATCGTGTATCCGGCTTGTAAATCTGCTTCTTGATGGATGTTGAGGCTAGCGTTAGCCATATACTGCATCGCATCGATCGTCGCACCTTCAACGCCGACTAAGAGTTCTTTCTGCGTCGGTGTCAGTGGACTGGGATCGATCGTCAGCCAGTAGTTAGTCGCACTCGCTCCTGCGGGTTGCTGGGTATCTACAGTAGTAGCGATTCCTGAGAGGCTCAGTAGTTGCTCCAACCACTGTTTACCACGGTCTAGACGTTGGTCGGTCATGGGATTAGGGGATAGGGGATAGGGAATAGGGGATAGGGATGAGGGATTTAAGAATTTTCTCTTATTCTGTTTTCTACAGCAGGATTGAGATTGCTGCGAGCTACGAATTACGCACTTCAACAATCGCCCTAAACCCTATTCCCTATCCCCTATCCCCTAATTTACGTTGCTTTCTTCTTCTTACTTTTCTCGAAGGGGATTTCTTCGCGATTGCTATTATCCTTGGGCTTCTCGCTTTCTTGTTGGTCTACAAGTTTCTGAAGTTCTGGCGGTAATGGTTCGCGATTGACAAAATAGGTTTGACCTAATTGAAACACGTTCCCGATCGCCATGTACATCAGCACCCCGGCTGGTAGGGGGAAGAATAAAAACATTCCCGAAAAGATAATCGGGGTGAATTTATTGACAGCTTGCTGGGCTTGTTCTTTCTCTGCGCTATTCTCGCCACCACCTGCCAAGGCTGGAGTCGGTGATGCGTTGGTTGATAGGTTTTGGCTCACGTACAGGCTCAAGCCAAAGAAAACAATCATCGCGATGATATCCCAGTGGATTTTACCGTCGGGATCGACAGCGCCAACGTGACCGAGGGCATCGATAAACAGGAAGCCAGTATTAGCCGCAATTCCCGGAATCGTCCCTTTAATTGTCACATCTCCAGGCGCGATCGCTTCAAGCTGACCGTCTGGGGTGATTTTGACATTTTCCATTCCCTTCGTTACCGTCCACTCGGGGGTAAGTTTGGAGTCAGGATACTGAGCTGTCAATTCAGTAAAAGGTTTACCATCAACGCCTTTGAATTCAATTTGCGTCTTTTGTCCGACTGGCACGACATTCCCGATCGGTACAGCGGCAATGACGGGCGTGTGAATGTTCGTCGTAAAATAAATATTATGTGGTTCGCTGTTAAATGCTTGCGGCTGAACTTCAGCAACTTGACCACTAGGAACGACTTGTAAGTTAACGTTGTAATCGACATTGGAGAATGGCGAACCCCGCAAAGTTGCAAACAAAGCAAACAAGACTGGCATTTGTAATACCACTGGCAGGCAACCAGCCAAGGGGTTGCCAAACTCCTTGTAAACGTCGCTCATTGCTTGCTGTTGCTTAGTCGGATCGTCCTTAAACTTCTGCTGAATTTCTTTAACCCGTTTCTGCATCAGTGGCTGAGAGATTTTGGTCTTTCGCATATTGCGAATCGAACCAGCACCCAACGGGTAGAGTGCAAAACGAATTACCAAGGTGAGCGCAACAATTGCTAGCCCATAGCTAGGCACGATTCCATAGAAAAAATCTATGATCGGCAGCATGATATTGTTGGAAATAAATCCGATTCCAAAGTCCATTGTCAACTAGAGGTTAGAGGATAGGGGATAGAGGTTAGGGGTTAGAGAATGGGAATTAGGAGATAGAATGTTCGTCCCTATTCCCTATTCCCTATTCCCTATTCCCTATTTAGGTGGTTTGAGTGGCAGCTTCGGCTTTCTCGGTTACGCTCAACAGGGGTACGCCAGTCTTGGCAATCACCCGCTCGTTGATATAGTCGTAAATTTCGCGATAGCGAGGGATCGATCTCAATTCCAATCGGCTACCATCTTTGAGAGTCACTACCATGTCTCCCCAAAATCCTAACCCACGAGGGATAGTTACTGCGTCAGTGATTTCCGAATAAACTAGATCGGTACGATCTTTGCCCATCCAACCACCAATGACTGAAATGCGGCGATCGGTAATTTTATACCGCAACCAAATTGCTCTAACAATCGCTCCGATTGCCAAAGGGATAAAAAATATTAGTGGTATTAAAACCACATGAAAAATCAAGTCCCCAATATGGGGGCCACCTTCGTAAAACGTTTCTTCTTTAATGCCCATCAAGTACCTCGGCGGCTGCCAACAACTGCTCTAATTCTCGCAAAATTTCGACATATTCGCATCCCTGTGCTGAAGGTCGGACTCCGATGAC
>NZ_JANLWO010000044.1:0-2751 GCF_031364565.1 Chamaesiphon sp. OTE_20_metabat_361 | reverse complement strand
CGGCGATTTGGTCGTCGTCTAATACGTCAATATCTGAGGCACTGTAGAGTAGTGCCGATCGCTTTTCGGTATGAATTGCTAACCTCAGCTGTCGATTGGTGGTTGGATAATCGTAGGCGCAACGAGTGTACCAAACGCCGTAAAGCTGATTGTGACTATAAATGCTGAGTTGATTACTAAAGCGAGTCAGTAGGGCTTTGCCCTTGGGGGTGACAGAGACAATCCGGGCGGCGGTGAGTTCGGCTTCAAAGGACTTGAGACGATCGAAAGCAAAGGAGACTTCGGTGAGGGATCGATCGACAATATCTTTAGCAATCTTATCGGCGGCTAATTTAATTTCTGGGCCTTCAGGCATGGGGTTTTTGGGCTATGGCTGGCAAAGAGTTATCAATTAATAAATTCATTAGTAGGTTGGGTTGAAGAATGAAACCCAACATCTCTAGGGTATTGATGTGTTCGTTGGGTTTCGCTGTCGCTCTACCCAACCTACGGACTACAACTCCTCAAATTACAGAAAATTAGCATCTCTACCCTCTGCAATAAGGCTTTTCTCATTAGGAGTGACACACATAACTAAGGCTGCACATCCTAAATCCCAGACTACGAAGTGATACCCAGTCTCTCTTATGCAAGGATTGAGAGCTTCTGCCAGTTTCATCAATGTTAAGTTGCAGTAATAGTAGAAAGAGTCGTCATCTAGCAAATCAGGCTCAAGTTGAAGAACGTAAGGCACATCGGCAAGCGTAAACTCAACTCTTATCGGCTCTTCAGCACTGTGCCATGTAGATTTTACTCCTTCTGGACGGAATGAACCTCTTGATATACCCGCCCAGCCATTCAAAATATCTTCGTGCAACTTCCAACCATATCCAACTTCTTTAGCGTGGGAAAAATCGAAAGAATCAACAGCGTCAAGTGCTACTCCCCATACTCGTGTGAGATAGCCCAGAACTACATAGTCCTTTCTACAGCTTTTCTGGCTTAAATCTAGCCCCTTCTTCTTTCCGATCCAGTCAGCGATACTCCTCTCTGATAAATGTGAATGCTCCTCAAAAAAACCTAATTCTTTATAAAACCTTACAAAATCCAGTAACCATTCTTGAGCATCCATCATTTAAATTAATTCCATCAATAATTCATAACCACTGACAACACTAGAAATTGAAACCGATCGACTACTCAATATATACGGAAACTTTCTCGATGTTACTCGAATCTGGAAATAATAATCAGGTGAGCTATCGACTTGAGTTAATGTCATCCGATCGAACCCGATCTAGAATAGTTAGTTCATCGGTTATCCCTCGTCTTCGCTCCTATGACTGCACTCACAGCTAACTTAATTGAAATTTTCTCGGCGATTCAGGGTGAGGGCATTAATGTGGGGACGCGCCAGATCTTCGTTCGGTTTGGTGGCTGCGACTTGCGTTGCGCTTACTGCGACAGCCAACATACTTGGACGAAACAACCGACATGCTCGATCGAGCAGACTCCAGGAGAGCGGGATTTTGTCACTCATGATAACCCGATCGAGCTGCCCCAATTATTAACGTGGGTCGATCGGCAAAATGTGCCGCATCTGCACGATAGTATCAGTATTACTGGTGGCGAACCTTTATTACATGCCCCCTTCCTGGTCGAATTTTTGCCGCGAGTTAAACAATTGACGCAGTTACCGATTTATCTCGAAACTGGCGGACATCGCCCCAGCCAGCTAGCGCAGGTTTTACCTTACTTGGATCTGGTGGGAATGGATATCAAGTTACCGAGTGTCAGCGGTGAAAGTCATTGGGAAAAACATCGAGAATTTTTGCAATTATGTCAAGCTGCTAAGGTCGAAGTGTTTGTAAAAATTATTATTTCCCAAACTACTAATCCAGAGGAACTTAAGAAAGCAGCGCAGTTAGTCGCTGATGTGAGCGATGGCATTATTATTTTCTTACAACCAATGACCGCACTAGCCAGTCCCCATACTAATCCGGCTTTAACAGCTCCGACACCAGCACAAGTTCTAGCTTGGCAAGCTTTAATGAAGGAGTATGTACCACATATTCGCGTAATTCCGCAAACACATAAGATGCTGGGACAGTTATAGTTATTATCGACCTTTGACGCAGATCGATCGTGTTGGTTTTCCCCATAGATGGTTACTTACACCCTTCCCACTCAAGAAATAGACAATTTCGATTTGTGATGTCGGTCGCCTATCCACACTGTGCCGATGGCAGGCTACGCCAACGCCAACAGTGCAAGCTATCCACTATTCACTATTCACTCACTACTCTAGATGTCTAATGTGACACTGGGAAGGGAGTAGTTACGATCGCATCCCCGGACTGAGAAACTTCACTAGTTGCTCGATTGCTGATTGAATTGCTTGGGGATCTGTACTTTGGATCAGTGCCCAAGGTTGCCCAGCTTCAGATTGGACTCGATTTAGTGCGGCAATTACCAGATCGAATTTCCAGGCAAGCTGCGATCTCGATCGGTCGGGTAGTGCCCGTTGTAACACATCCAAAAATGCTTCGATCGATGCCGAAAATTCCTCCTCCACGATACTCTTGAGCGGTTCGGGTTCCGTCCAACACCGCCCCATAAATTGCGTGTGAACGAATAAGAACTCTTTGTCTTGAGCCAAAAATTCTAGACAGGGTTTGAATAATGCGGTCAAGATCGCTTCTACCGATGGCACTCGACCCTCCGCCTGAAGTTGCTTGAGCAGTGCTAATTCTTGCTCGACGATCGGACGAG
>NZ_JANLWO010000873.1:0-4494 GCF_031364565.1 Chamaesiphon sp. OTE_20_metabat_361 | reverse complement strand
CTAACGCCTTCATATTTGTAGTAAATCTTAGCAGGCGTATCGAGAGCTTTTTCCAGTCGGCGGGCACGGTACAGGGGAGTAGGTCGCCATTGTTGATAGATCGATCGTACTTCGTCAGGGATCTCAATCCACCGTTCTTGGCTTACTTCCTGCTCGATTAGGCTCATCGGAAACAGGGGAGCTAAATCGGCAGGTGCGATCGGTTGTCCGGTACCAGGATTGAGAATTGGTGGTAATGGTGTGGGTAAATCTGCTTGAATGTTATACCAAGCGGTAGGCATTTGGTTTTCGGTCAGGAGGTATTTGATTTCGCTCATGATTTTATGTTTTGTAGATGTCGAAAGTCTTGTTTTATGCTGCTACGGTGTACACATAAGTCTGTTGGACTTCGCTTTTAGATCTGAATCCCCCAAACCCCCTTAAAAAGGGGGCTAAGATCCGGTCAAAGTCCCCCTTTTTAAGGGGGATTTAGCGGCGTTTTTATTCGGGGGTTTCCCCCGAATAAAAAAACGACAAGACAGGGGGATTTCTGGGGTTTTCGCTTTTATCCAGACTTGTATGTACACGGTAGCTCTATGCTCAAACTGATTTTTGAGCGAATACTGGCTGACCCGTCTGCGCCACCTGTTCGACAATATCGGCGGCGCGACTCACTCCCCCAGCGCGGCGAATTGCTGCTTGTAACCTCACGGCATTTTGTTTGTAAGCATCTTCCGTTAATACTCGTTTCACTGCCGCCCGTAGTCTCGAACTACCTGACTTAGCGAGACTTACCATCTCCCCTGTCCCCGTCCAGGCGATCCGCGCTGCAACTCCTGGTTGGTCGTTAGCGATCGGAATCGCGACCATCGGCACCCCATTACTCAAAGATTCTAATGCCGTATTCATGCCCGCATGAGTGATAGTCAGAGCAGCTTTTTGCAGTAGTTCTAGCTGCGGCGCATAGCCCACAACCAGGGGAGAACCAGGTAAATTTGGCAGGGATGCTGGATTGCTGCCACCACCGAGGGCGATGATTAACTGAGCATCCAAACCCACACATGCCTGGGCAATCTTTTCAAATACTCCACTCAGTTGGTTTTGAAGCGTCCCCATCGAGGCATAAATCAGTGGCTGTCCGGTAAGTTTTTCAAATGGGAAAGAGGCAGGTTCGCGACTATCGGGACGAGAATACGCCCCAGTGAAATGGAACGATGGAGGTAATTGCTGCCGAGGAAATTCAAATTCGGGCGGCTGTTGGCAGATTTGAGCAAGTTTAGAATTAGGATCGTTGGGGTAAATGTATGGGGGCAAGTTCCATTGTTGACGACGATCGGCTACTGTTTTGAGAATGGGTCGAGCAAGACGCGCTAGTAACTGATAGCTGAATTGGTTGCGAAGTTTTGCCCACCAAGCAGGGCTATAAGACCAAGTTGTATTAAACGGCGGAATACCGAATTCGAGATTGAGCATCAACGCACAACACACGGTAATGTACGGCAGATTCAAAAAATCTGCTACCGTACTACCACCAGATGAAGTTTGGTCTATCAGTAGTACCTCAACACCTGCGGCGGAGATCGCTTGTGGAGCTTCATCCAGTAGCATGGTTGTCGATCGCCGAAACATCGTCACGATTTGTTTAAAAGCAGCTATACCACTCAATTCGCCCAATTTAGTGTTAGCTGCTGCTGAAGCTCCAGCGGGAAATTCGGCTTCACCAATCGCCCAAAATTCCAGTCCGGCAGCTAGGGTTTGCGGTCGAGCGTCGAGAATGCCAAATAAGGTCACGCGATGACCGCGCCGTTGCAGCTCGTGTCCCAATGTCGTCATAGGATTGAGGTGTCCCGTGAGGGCGGGACAGATGATACCAAAATGAGTCATGCACGGCTTCCGGTATTTTGTAAGTCAGGATATTTCAATAAATTCGATCGGGTGTCAGATTTTTGACAGATTTTAGTTGAGATCGTATTATTTGTAACACAACCGAAAATTGTCCAAACCATCATGTTGACACTACGGTATTGAAAATCTTGTCGTGCCAAGTCGCATGTTGTTTATCTACAAAAAACCAGATATAGCCTAACCCGAAGCATAAACCGCTCACGTAGTAACCAACTGAGCCACGCAGACCAGCGATGATAAAAGATAATGGATGACCATCGGTTTTAACCACTCTGATGTTCATGATTCCCATCCCAATCGAGCGTTCTCGCCGACTCCAAAAGTAACCAAAGTACAAAAAATCACCGAGTATAGATACGAGCATAAATACACCCACGCCCACAGATAAGAGTAAATTTGGTATATCTATCCTGCTACTGGTATAGACTGCACTGACTACTCCAACGGCAAGCGATCCTAAAAAGTAGAGAATAGAGAGAATGACTCGATCGATTAACCATGCCGCAAACCGTTGGAAGAAACTCGCATTGTTCATCTTTGGTTTTGTATCCTTAAATGTTTTTTACAATGAAGACATACAGCAGTTCACAGGTATATGAGGGACACTTGAGATTCCCTGTCCCTTTCTGAATATGACTTGTGAAAATAACTGTACCCCATTAATCCTCAAACCGCTGTGGTAGTAAATATTGCGCCAAGTTGACGAGCCACTCAAAAACTCCTACTTTATAAATGGACTCCTAATTAGCGGTCTATCAGTATTGTAGCGATCGCTAGCAAGGGATTTGTTGCAGAATCTAACGGAAATTTATCAAATTCTTACGATTTTACATCTCCACACTTACCGATCGCGATCGAGCTACAGTGCGAGATCGGCGATCTCGCGACTCTGGATTTTATTAAATCCTTATTCCTGAGTAAAAAGTCCGCAGATTAGATCGAATTTTTAGAATAGATGAATTTTTGTAATGAAGATATGTAGTGTTGAGCATTCGCGGCTAGAAGATGGTGTCGAAGTTCTATCCAGTAGGAAAATTGACTGGAATGGCATCATAGTCGAACAGTACCAAGCCCCACCAAATCGCGTCGGCGAACAAAGCCCTGGTGCTTTGCTCGCGCATTTGCTGAATTTTCCCTCCGTACAACCCATTCATTTGACCCAGCAGCATGGTGAGCGGTGGCATGAATCGATCGTCAAACAGGGCGATTTGGTTTTGGTACCAGCGGGACAAACCACTTACTGGCGAGGCCCAACAGATAGCCCTCTGTCATACCTCTGCGTTTACTTGCAACCAGAATTAGTCACAAAAATGGCGGCATCAGCAGATCTCAATCCAGATCGAATCGAGTTGATGGACTGTTTCTCTCGATTTGACCCACACCTGTACCAAATTGCGATGATGCTCTTGGCAGAAATCAAATCGGGTGGTCTGATGGGTAAGTTATATGCCGAATCATTAACCCAAGTATTAGTTATTCAGTTACTGCGAAACTATTCCAGCTTGCAGCCAAAGATTATCGCAGATCGTTATAACTTACCTCCCCGTCGATTAGAGAACGCAATCGACTATATTCACGCTCACCTCGATGGCGATTTATCAATGGCGCAAATTGCTGCAAGTGTTAGTACTAGCCCTACTTATTTTGCTAGTTTGTTCAAACAAGCAACAGGGATATCGCTCCATCAATATGTGATTAAACAGCGAGTAAATAGGGCAAAAATACTGCTAGAAACCACCGATTTACCGATTTCTAATATTGCATCTCAAGTCGGATTTGCTAGCTCCAGCCATCTTACCTACCACTGCAAACGGCTGACTGGCATGACACCCAGACAGATTACTAATTCTAAGACCTGATGCAATTTAAGCCAGCGATAATTTTCGTTCGCGTAGCGTCGGCTCTGTCGAATCGAGATGAGTTTGAATAGAGCAGTCAGACAGGAGACCGCAGCTTGAGTATTCAATCCTGGAGAAACTGCGGCGGCGATCTCGGCGATTCACACTCACTCAGCAAAAGGACTGCCATCGAGGACAACCTGCCAATTAGGCGAGGTGAAACCATGAATACAACCGCGACCGACTTCGGCTAGCCAGCTAAATGCGGCGACTTGAGGTTTTTGTTTGACTTGTGAAACTAGTAATTCAGTCATTGAGGCATTGAAGCCGAGGCGAGGATAGGCTTCAAGCACTTGCTCGACGATTTCTGGAGAAATGTCAGCAATTCTCATTCCCATCACATCTGCACTTGCCCCTAAATGTACCAAGGCAATTTCTGGTTGTTTGTGTGAGGCAATGCCTCAAGAGGTGTGCAGCGCGATCGCATCCCAAACGATTTCCGCCTTTTCGTCTGACAAGCCGTGTTTCAAAACAAAAGCTCGTGCGGCATCCGCCCCATCCACTTCAAATCGCTGTTCCCCTCCAAATCGTTCTGTCAGTCCTAAATCGTGCATCACAGCACCTAAATATAGCAGTTCGCTATCGCATTTGAGTCAATCGCTTTTACCCAGAAAATCGCCAAACAAAAACGTCCGCAGGCAGTGATTGCACAAGAAAGACGGCGATACTTCTGTGGTTAGTTGGGTGGCCTTTTTACAAATGTCGCTATCTG
>NZ_JANLWO010000803.1:0-1801 GCF_031364565.1 Chamaesiphon sp. OTE_20_metabat_361 | reverse complement strand
TTGGTTCTTGACTCACCAACATGACTTGCTTTCTCAGCGTCATGGGAGAAATCGATCGATAGTCTATACCACTGAATAAAATCTGTCCGGTTGTTGGTTCATTTAGCCGATTTAGCAACCGCAATAACGTACTTTTCCCAGCACCAGTAATCCCCGTTAAAGTCAAACATTCACCCGCAGCCAGATTAAACGAGATATCTGTCAGCAGCGGACGAGTAAAATTGGGTGGGGTATAATTGAGGCGATCGAGTTGAAGTAGCAAGTTGATAATAATGAATTGGGCTACCAGATATCAGTGAGATCGAGCACGAATCCAGGTAATATATCCTCGCCACTAAGCTGGGTTGGCGATTGCAAAATTTCAGTTTCTTGATTAATGCGATAAATTTCGACCCGTTGATGTTGCGGATCTATTAACCAGCCCAACCGCACTCCATTGTCGCGATACTCTTGCATCTTTTCTTGGAGTTTGGACAAACTATCGCTAGCTGAACGTAATTCTATTAAAAAATCGGGAGCTAATGGTAAAAACTTAGTTGGATCTGGATCGAGTTGGGCAATTCTCGCTCTTTCGACCCAAGCAACATCGGGAGAACGTTGCGCACCATTTGGTAAAACAAATCCACCCGATGAGTCAAAAGCCTCCCCTAGCTGGGTTTGCTCGTTCCAGACATACATCTGTCCGCCAAGTTTAAAATTTCGTTTAGAACTACCCCAACCAGTCGGTGCCAAAGCTATTAATTCTCCTGTGCTAGTCAGTTCTAACCGCAGATCGCGATTGGTGTCGCGCAGATCTTGAAATTGGGCGGGAGTGAATTTCACCGCACTCAAATTGAGTGGGAGCTTAGTGGCGAAATCGTTCGCTGAATTAGGGTGTTGCTCGATGGCGGCAGTCATCTCATCTATACTCCTATTCTTGTGCGGCTTCTCCCTTAAATACTAACTCAGCAGGGCCAGTCATATAGACGCGATTGTCTGCGAGCGACCAATAAATTTGGAGACAACCGCCAGGTAATTCTACCGAACAATGTCGATCAGATTTACCTGTCAATACTCCGGCTACTACCGTCGCACAGGCACCCGTACCGCAGGCTAAAGTAATTCCGGCACCGCGTTCCCACACCCGCATTCTGAGATAATCAGAACGCATAACTTGGACGAATTCGGTATTAGTTCGCTGCGGGAAAGCGGGATGATGTTCAAATTTTGGGCCGATAGTTGCTAGATCGATCGCGTTAGCATCATCCACAAACGTCATACAATGAGGATTGCCCATACTGACACAGGTAACAGTCCAGGCTTTGCCATCGACTTCGATCGATTGGTTGACTACTTGATCGTCTACCATTCCCAGGCTAGTCGGAATTTCTGCCGCTGACAATCGCGGTTCGCCCATATCCACCTGTACATTGCCATCTAGCATCACTTCTGGCGTAATTATGCCGGCGAGGGTATGGATCTGATAAGTAACTTCAGTATCGATCTTGCCTTCCAAATCAGCAATAAATTTTGCCATACAGCGAATTCCATTCCCACACATTTCTGGTTCCGAACCATCGGAATTGAAAATTCGCATGGTATAGTCGGCACCATTTTGGCCTGGAAGCACAAAAATCACCCCATCAGCACCGATGCCAAAATGTCGATCGCACCAAACAATTGCCTCTTCTGGCTCGATAATGGGAGTATCACTATGACGATTGTCAATCAAAATGAAATCGTTACCTAAGCCTTGATATTTGCTAAATGCGATCGACATAAGATGGGGAGTTGGGAGTTGGGAGTTGGGCGCTAATATCTC
>NZ_JANLWO010000791.1:0-2570 GCF_031364565.1 Chamaesiphon sp. OTE_20_metabat_361 | reverse complement strand
AGAATCTATTTTTGACGATCGAGCCGGACATATCTTACCACGCGGTATTCCTGCTGCTGTCTGTGACAAGACAGCAGCCAAGCTATTCGATTTAATTCCTAATGAATGTATCATCACGCCATCAACTTGGCATTATCAAGGCGATGGCTGCTGTTAAATTAATTGAGAATTGAGAATTGAGAATTGAGAATTGCGGATGCTAAGCTGTGCCTCTGTCTCCCGACAGTTTGCGACTGAAATCACGCGGAGGTTCCCGACCCATGTGTTTCAGTAAAGACAGCGAAAAGTGCGTTCTTGGGTTTCCCCTGTCTTGTCGGTTTTTTTATTCGGAGGGAACCTCCGAATAAAAAAGCGACGCATCGAACGGGAGGTTCCCTCCCGTTTGTGTGGTTCTACAAACCTAAAATTCTACAGTTAATGGGGCGCGGGGGAAGGGAATCACATCGCGGATATTAGTCATCCCCGTCATGAATTGCACCAACCGCTCAAATCCCAACCCAAAGCCAGCATGAGGAACGGTACCATAGCGGCGGAGATCTAGATACCACCAGTAATCGGCGGGATTTAAACCTTGGGCGATCAATCTGCGTTCCAGGATGTCGAGCCGTTCTTCCCGTTGGGAGCCGCCGATAATTTCACCGATTTTCGGAGCTAAAATATCCATCGCCGCGACGGTTTTACCATCGTCATTGAGCCGCATGTAAAACGCTTTGATTTCGACGGGATAGTCGGTGAGGATCACTGGCTTTTTAAAAACTTGTTCGGCTAAATAACGCTCGTGTTCGGATTGGAGATCGAGTCCCCAACTGACTGGATATTCAAATGTTTGACCCGACTTTTCGAGGAGTGCGATCGCATCGGTATATGTTAATCTCTCAAATTGATTATTAATAATATTCTCGGCTGTATCTAAGACGGATTTATCGATCCGCTCGTTGAAAAACTCCATATCTGCTTGACAATTTTCCATCACATACTTGAAAATGTATTGGAGAAATGCTTCCGCGAGATTCATATCTTCTAACAGATCGCAAAATGCCATCTCCGGCTCGATCATCCAAAACTCAGCCAGGTGACGCGAAGTATTCGAGTTCTCCGCGCGAAAAGTCGGCCCAAACGAGTAAACGTTGCTAAATGCCATCGCCATCACTTCGGCTTCCAACTGACCGCTGACGGTCAAATACGCCGCCTTTCCGAAGAAATCTTGACTGTAGTCGATCTCCTTTTCTGGGGTGAGGGGGACATTCTTGAGATTGAGGGTAGTGACATTGAACATCTCCCCCGCACCTTCGCAGTCACTAGCACTAATAATCGGCGTATGTACCCACAAAAAGCCGCGCTCTTGAAAAAACTGATGCACTGCCGTCGCGCAGGCATTTCGGACTCTGAATACCGCGCTGAGGGTATTGGTACGCGATCGCAAGTGCCCGATCTCGCGTAAGAATTCAAAGGAGTGGCGTTTCTTCTGAAGGGGATACTTTTCGGGATCGGCTTCACCGTAAATCTGTACCTGAGCGGCTTTGACTTCTACGCGTTGTCCTTTGGCGGGCGACTCTACCAATTCGCCGACAATCTCGATCGAGGCACCCGTGTTAATCTGTTTGAGGATCGTGGCATAGTTGGGGACATCTTTGTCGATTACTACCTGGATATTTGCCATGCAGGAGCCATCATTGATATCGACAAAGGCAAATTCTTTAGCTTCCCGCTTACTCCGAATCCAGCCTCTTACAGTCACCGCATCTCCAGGATTTCCGCCCCGCAGGATGGTAGCAATATAGTTAGTAATCATCTTTAAGGTCGTGCTAGTACATCGATGTAGGTAAATCTCACTCTACTAGTCTGCCATATTCGACTAGCCAAGGTAGCACTTACATTTTGGGCATTACATTTTACTCATCCCGTTATGAATAATTTACAACGTCAATCGATCTTCATGCTAATTTTGGCTTTAGGTATGCAAACTGCCAATCCGAGCCGAGCGGTATCGCAGCCAAACGATCTGATGCAACTGGCGTCAGCAACACCAGGATTTCCTGACAAAATCATCGCAAGTAAAACTATAACTGGATACTTTACTAATTTTGTTTGGGGCGATTATTTTTATGCTGTTATCGCGACCAATCGCGGAAATCAGACTTTTTTAGTAGATAGAGATGAAGATTGTTTTTTGGCTTATCATCAAAAGGTCAGATTAAAGATCCGCTACGATCGACTTCAACGCTACATTCCCCAGGCTGGCAGCTATCAACCGATCGATGTCATTAGAAACATCCAGACAAACCGCACGGATTTAGTCAGATGGCGCAGATCGATTTCACCCGCCAAGTTAAAGCAGTGTCGGCGATTAATCGATCGAGCGACAACTTCTAAGTAAACTAAAAAGGAGTACTAACAACTAATTAGCTAGCACCCCTTCTTAATCTATATAAATCTCAAACTATCGATTAAATTAGTCGATCGAGTGGACTTTTAGCTGCCAATCGACCTACCTACAGACGATTGTATTAGTCACCCCCGCTCGATCGGTGCGACTAGAATTACTACATTCTGCACCATGCTTATAGATT
>NZ_JANLWO010000768.1:0-10968 GCF_031364565.1 Chamaesiphon sp. OTE_20_metabat_361 | reverse complement strand
CAAATCGTCCAAATTTTAGAAATACCAGCAACTGGTATTAAATTTCTCCAATTGGCTCCTGGTGAATACTTTTTTGTCTCGGTGAAGGTGGCTGGTTATTGTGGGTTGCTAGTCGCGAGTCCGGTGATTCTCTATCAAATCATCCAATTTGTCATCCCTGGCTTGACGCGACGCGAACGACAGCTAGTATTACCTGTGGTGATTGGTTCGTCGGTGCTATTTGTCGGTGGCATCGCATTTGCTTATTACGCGCTGATTCCAGCGGCGCTCAATTTTTTGATCGACTATGGTGAAAATGTCGTCGAACAGGCTTGGTCGATCGATCGCTATTTTGAGTTTGTTTTAGTATTATTATTTGCGACGGGTTTACTATTTGAATTGCCTGTAGTGCAAATTATTTTGTCGCTATTAGGTATTCTCTCTTCACAACTGATGTTGGCTGGTTGGAAGAGTGTGGTAGTAGGATCGATGGTTGTCGGTGCGATCGTTACTCCATCTACCGATCCGCTGACCCAAAGTTTACTTGCAGGTGCAGTTTTAGCTCTTTATTTTGGCGGAATTGGAGTTGTAAAATTGCTGGGTAAGTAGGTATTAGTAATTTAGATAAAATATTTTATGTAGTAGGGTGGGCAATGCCCACCAGCAAGGTTTTACGCGTTATCTAATTCACAAATACCTGTATTACTTTATGGCACGATCGTTAGTTTACTTTAGTCAAAGTCGGCGCTCCTGCTGCACTTTCTTCAGTTTTAGGCACAGCAATTAAAGCCGGAATTGCTGCTATCTGTTCGGCTTCAGATGCAACCGTTTCAGTTTGAGCGACTGCGATGTTTTGCTCTGCTTGAGTTACTTCAGTTAAAGCTGCAACTACCGCTGCACTTGGCGCGGCTTTGACTACAACTGTTGGCTCTTGAGTTATTAGGTGGAAGCTATCTTTGTATTTTTGGTATATTTTCAAGCCTGGTACTTCGTCCCGAAACTCTTTAGGCAGACGATATTCTTTTTCAGAATATTTTGCCCGGACGTTAACGACTGACTGATAATGAATTTCCCATTGTCTCAACAGTAATAAAAACTCTTGAAACTTTTGGTAAGAAGATTCATGTCGCGCCTTTAACCCGATATATTGCAGCATTTTACTATAAGTCTCAGGTCGGTTATACTGCTCTTCAATCCCGACGATCGGGCCGAGTTTTTCAAATACGTCATATTTAACCATCACTAAGAGCATCAGTGTATCTAGATTTAATAAATCTTCTGAATCTAGTAATGCGATCGTGTTAGAAACGCTTCGTAAAGTCGAATAATCGGTGAGTTGATATTTCTTAAATAGTAAGATCAGTTTTCGACCCAATACATGCTGGGAAATTTTACAAACTTCAACAACATAAGCTTGCAGAGCGATCTTACCTTCATCGGTTTTGAGCAGTGGTAACACCTCTGCAAGCTTACCTTCGACTTGCTGTGTAAATTCTGCTGGCGGTACGTCTTGCGGCAACAGTGCATTGACAAATTTGTAGAGTTGTTGCTGACTGCTGCTACAATATCTAGATTCAGTACTCTCGATCTGTGAAAAACTATTCTGAGCATCAATTGCTATTTTTAGTAGTTCGATTACCTCATCGAGATTAGCATATTCATCGAGCGATCGAGCGATATAACTTTTAATCTTAAAAAATGTCATAAACTCAGTATTACCAAACTTATCTGCATTGATATTTTCGGCTTGGTTGGTAATCTGTGCGAGTTTTTCAACGGTACGGTGATGTAAAAATTTGTCGCTCTCTAAAATCTGCGGCTTCCTAAATCGATCTCCGAATTTTGATAGGAATGAACTTTTTCCGATCTGGGCAGCTTTTTTTGAATTTAATAATAATGAGATGACTGGAAATAAAGCTAAGCCACCAATGACAACAGCCACCCCAATCATTATTGGAGTTGAAATTACAAATGTGTAATTTGCAGTGCCAATTGTCGTAGTGTTATCGTTACCTGACTTAAGTATACTATTACTAGGAGTACCAGCGGGATTAGTAGTGGATCCAGATTGCTGTGCTGGTGAGGGTTTGGGTTGTCCGTCTTCTAATAATTCGGGCGGGTAGTTCTGCTGGATTTTTTTGTTAATCGCGTCAGGATCTGGTAAAGCTACCCCGCCGACTGTTTTGGTAGGTTTGGTTTGCGAACGAGCGATACTGGGGAAGGTCACATTTGCAGCCGATAGTCCCAAAGCGGCGATTAGCAAAGGTTTCGGTAAATACTTCGACATACATTTCGATCGATTAACATCTCTTGCTTCTAGGGTTCCCAGTAACACTTCCAGATGTCACATTTAGACCGAGAATTAATCTTTATCTAGCTAATATATAGTTATCGTCGCTCGTCGAGCCATTGTTGTAAGATTACGGCAGCCGCAATCCGATCGATCGTCGCTTTATTTTGAGATACGGAGATCTTCGCCGCTTTCATCATTTCTTCGGCGGCATAGGAAGTCAGGCGTTCGTCGATAAATTCGATCGGTAATTCAATGACGGCGGCTACTTTGCGAGCAAATTTCTGAACTTGTTTGGCTTGAGAGCCAATTTTTCCATCCATTGTATATGGCAATCCCAGCACTAATATTTCTACCTGGCGCTCGACAATAATCTGTCTGAGGCAATCGATATCTGCGGCAAAGGAGCTGCGCCAAATTGTAGTAATTCCCGTGGCAATCAATCCTAATCCGTCGCAACCAGCCACTCCAATCCGTTTGCTACCGACATCTAATCCCAGTGCTGCAATCATAGTAACGGTTGGTGATGAAAGATCGCGACCTAATTGATTTTAGCTTTTTTAGCACCGATTGCGCTAAAAGTAGCGATGCTCGCATACTCAGAAATTCAAATGGCAACAATAAATATGCGATCGCGACTACTGCCCAAAATACAAAAATAGAGGCATCAAATTTAATGCCTCTACTCGCAAATTATATTGAATTAAACAACCGATTACAGTCTCGATAATTAGCTTATGCAGCGATATCAGCAATAAGCACATCATCATGCTTTTCCGCCAAGCTCAACAAATTAGCTTGTGGTAAAGTTAGCTCGGTAGTAGGTGCTAACAGATTGAGAAACCGATCGGCAATTTCATCTTGACGACCTAAAAAGAACTGTTCCCAGTTAGCTTGTGTTGGTTCGACATGGGTATGTACTTTACAGGCAGGGGATTTGGCATTGTTGCCTGCTAATTCGCGCTTGACGGTAAATTGAAATACGCAGAGGCTATTAAAGCGAACGTCTTTAGCTCGTGCGGGGATAGAGTTAGCGATCGCATGACATTTAGTTACTTGAGCTACTAATTGTTGCCAATGGAAGCTAAAGCTAGCTTGGTTGGCACCTTTGGCGACATAAGCAAACCCAATTTCATGTAATGGTTGATTGTGCTCGTCTAATAGCAAAACTTCGTAGCATTGTGCTGTACCATATTTCTCGCGATCGCTGTAGAGTTGCTTGCTATATTGCCCCGCAACAACTAGTCGCTCTTCTTGACGAGAAACTTGTCTGTCAAAGGCAAATAAGGGCGAACGTGGTACTACTAACATCCGGGGAGATTGGATTAATAAGCCTCGTTCTTTGCCGCCACTGTTATATTCATATACGATCGTTTGGCTCTCATCGACATGTTTCCAGCCAGCCTTCGCCATTTCAGCTTCGGTGATGAAATAACCGCACTCGCTGGCACCATTTTCGCCGCGCAAAGCTTGAATCCGAGGAAGGCGGGCGTTAGGATTGATATATTCTGGTGCGGCAAATCGATCGCGAACTTCCGCCGCACTGGGCACGAGTAATGTCTCTGGGGAGTTGGTTGGCGGTGTGGTAGCAGTGCCGCGATTTAGCGGTTCGACATCGATCGAATTTGCGCCGTTAGTGGGTGCGTACTCGGCAGCGTTGTCTTTAGTAGCTCTGGTTTTGGAGTAAGTCATGGGTTGCTATGAATGATTTTAAAGTTCTGCGATTTGCCACCGTACTAATTGAGATCCAGTCACATGCTGTTTTGTTAGCCAGCACAAACTGTACTGATGAGTTACCTCAAAAGCTGACGCTCGGTGAGTTTGCGGCTGAAAATGTTTGACTTGTGAGCGGTCGATCGTTGGCTTAGTTGCTCCCTTGGAGAATCGAGTGTGTCGCTGGCAAGCTTGCTAGTACAAGCATATCATACTTTCTGCTAAAATAGTACTTAGGTTCTAGCGAGTAGAAAAAGTTGGTGGAATGTGAACTCTTAAATTGCTGCTGCGGGTAATCCAGGTGCTATAGTAGAACAAACGCATCTTTATCGCTCGATCGAGAAATTGTAGGGTCGCATCGATCGGTAGATACGTGCTAACTCGCTTCAGTTGGCTATCGATCGGATGGGTGAGCCAATTTAAACCCATTGCCACAAATATCTTGTCAATATCAAAGTATGGTGCTATGATAATATGTCTGGCATTATGTCAATTTTTAAACGTGAGTTTTCCCAGGGCTAACTGTGGCAAATATTAAGTCTGCAATCAAAAGAGTCGAAGTTGCCGAGCGGAATCGGTTGCGCAACAAATCCCATAAGTCTGCGGTGCGGACGCTGATGAAGAAATACTTCACAGCCGTCGAGAAGCATACGGCAACACCTTCAGACGAAACCTCGGCTGAAGTAATTAAGTGCATGAACGAAGCATATCAAAAGATCGATAAAGCCGTCCAGAAAGGCGTCCTGCATCGTAACAACGGTGCCAATAAAAAGTCTCGTCTGGCTAAAGCAATGGCAGTTAAATCTGCTTAGTCCAACGTTCCGACCGCAACCGATCGATCTGTGCTAAATGCAGCTAATTGATACTCACGTTCATATCAACTTTGATGCCTTCGAGGCGGATCTAGAGGCAGTGCGCGATCGCTGGCAAGAGCAAGGGGTCGTACAACTGGTACATTCTTGTGTAACGCCAGCAGAGTTTGTAAAGACCCAGAAATTAGCAGATCGGTTTCCCGAACTGTTTTTTTCAGTCGGTTTACATCCGTTAGACGCCGATCTGTGGCAGCTAGATTGGAGCGATCTGATTCGGAATCTCGCAAGTAGCGATCGGCGGGTAGTGGCAATCGGTGAAACGGGTTTAGATTTTTTTAAAGCTGACAACCACCAGTGGCAAGGTGAAGTTTTTCGATCGCAATTACAGATTGCGAAAGAATTGGATTTACCAGTGATTATTCACTGTCGCGAGGCTGCAACTGCCATGCGCCAGATTTGTCAAGAATTCTGGTCGGAATTCGGGCAGGTTCGGGGCGTCATGCACTGCTGGTCGGGAACTCCAGTTGAAACTCAATGGTTTCTGGATCTGGGGTTTTATATCAGCTTCAGTGGGGTGGTAACTTTTAAAAATGCGATTCAGATTCAAGAGGCTGCCAAGCTCGTCCCGATCGAGAAGTTGTTGGTCGAAACAGATTGTCCGTTTTTAGCACCCGTGCCCAAGCGGGGTAAGCGCAACGAACCTGCATTTGTCAGTCATGTTGCCAGTTACTTGGCTCAGCTCAGGGGCGATCGTCTCGAAATGCTAGCCGACGCTACTACCACTAATGCTCGACACCTATTTAGATTACCAGTATTATCTTCAATTGGCTAACTATTAAATATATTTAATTCCTCGCTCCTGCGCGCTACACACCAGATAAATTTAGCTCCTAATTTGCCAAGAAGATGATTTTCAATCCATATTCGCAGGTCGCTGTTTATCGAATGTCCGATCGCCCATCTCGATGCGAACACATTTGCCACTTTCCTAGGAGGTAAATTCGATCGGCTAGTGGGCATTCTTAGCTTAAGCTACTCGGAAAGAAGCAAAGCAGATTTATGGAGCGAAAATTCCGAACTTAGATTCAGTTTAAGTTAGCACTGAATAATCAATAATCGATCGTCGATCGCTGTGAAGACACGTACTTACCAAGAGGAATATCATGACTAGTCAGATTACTACTACAGCATCCACCTACATGCTGCCCGATTTGGTAGAAATTCAGCGCTCTAGCTTCCGGTGGTTCTTGGAAGAAGGCTTGATCGAAGAACTAGACAGCTTTTCGCCAATTACTGACTACACGGGCAAACTAGAACTGCGGTTCTTGGCAAAAAATTACAAGCTCAAGCGTCCTAAGTACGATGTCGATGAAGCTAAGCGGCGCGATGCTAGCTATGCGGTGCAAATGTATGTGCCGACGCAGTTAATTAATAAAGAAGATAAAGGCAAAATCATCGAGCAGGATGTCTTTATCGGTGACTTACCACTAATGACCGATCGCGGTACGTTTATTATTAACGGTGCCGAGCGGGTCATCGTCAATCAGATCGTGCGCTCGCCTGGAGTTTATTATAAGTCCGAGCTAGATAAAAACGGTCGGAGAACTTACAGCGCCTCGCTAATTCCCAACCGGGGGGCGTGGTTGAAGTTTGAGACGGATAAAAATGATATCGTCTGGGTGCGGATCGATAAGACGCGCAAGCTGTCAGCACAAGTACTGTTAAAAGCTTTGGGCTTGACTGATAATGAGATTTTTGACTCATTACGTCACCCGGAATTTTATCAGAAGACGATCGATAAAGAAGGCAACTTGTCCGAAGAAGAAGCTTTGATGGAGCTGTATAAAAAGCTACGTCCGGGCGAGCCGCCTACTGTCAGTGGCGGTCAGCAACTGCTGGATTCGCGCTTCTTTGACCCCAAGCGTTACGATTTGGGCAAAGTTGGGCGGTATAAATTAAACCGTAAGTTACGGTTGACAACTCCCGATACCGTGCGGGTATTGACGCCGCAAGATATCTTGTGCGCGATCGATTATCTGATCAATCTCGAATTTGATATCGGTAGTACCGATGATATCGACCACTTAGGCAACCGTCGCGTGAGATCGGTCGGCGAATTGCTCCAGAACCAAATTCGGGTCGGTTTGAATCGCTTGGAGCGGATCATTCGCGAACGGATGACGGTATCTGAGACTAGCAGCTTAACGCCTGCGAGTTTAGTCAATCCTAAGCCCTTGGTTGCGGCTGTCAAGGAATTTTTTGGCTCTTCGCAACTATCGCAGTTTATGGATCAAACCAATCCCCTCGCGGAATTGACCCACAAACGCCGACTTTCGGCATTAGGCCCTGGTGGTTTGACTAGAGAACGGGCGGGTTTTGCGGTGCGAGATATTCACACCTCCCACTACGGGCGGATTTGTCCGATCGAAACGCCTGAAGGTCCAAATGCGGGACTGATCGGTTCGCTGGCGACTCACGCGCGGGTAAATCAGTATGGATTTATCGAAACGCCCTTCTTACCTGTCGAAAATGGTCGGGTCAAACGGGAGCTAGAAGCGGAATATATGACCGCCGATCAAGAAGACGATCTGCGGGTAGCACCGGGGGATATTACGACCGATGAGGCAGGGTATATCTTAGGTTCGACGATTCCCGTTCGCTATCGGCATGAATTCACGACGACTACGCCGGATCAGGTGGATTATGTCGCGATTTCGCCCGTACAAATTATTTCGGTCGCCACATCATTGATTCCATTTCTCGAACACGATGATGCCAACCGTGCCCTGATGGGTTCTAACATGCAGCGGCAAGCGGTACCATTACTGCGCCCCGAGCGTCCGTTAGTCGGTACGGGACTGGAAGTTCAAGCCGCACGGGATTCGGGAATGGTGGTGGTCGCTAAATACGATGGTGTGGTCTGCTTTGTCGAGGCAGAATCGATCGATGTCCGGGGCGATAACGGTCGGACGCAGAAGTATCTGCTCCAGAAGTATCACCGTTCTAACCAGGATACTTGTCTCAACCAACGTCCGTTAGTTAAAATCGGCGCTCGGGTAGTGGCAGGTCAAGTGCTGGCTGATGGTTCGGCAACTGAAGGCGGGGAGCTAGCTCTGGGTCAAAATATCCTGGTCGCGTATATGCCGTGGGAAGGGTATAACTACGAAGATGCAATCTTGATCAGCGAACGTTTAGTTTCGCAGGATTTCTACACTAGTATCCACATCGAGAAGTTTGAAATCGAAGCACGGCAAACCAAACTCGGCCCTGAAGAAATTACGCGTGAAATTCCCAACGTCAGTGAGGAATCATTGCGGAACCTAGATGAGACGGGGATTATCCGTAAGGGTGCCTGGGTGACATCTGGCGATATCTTGGTAGGTAAAGTCACTCCTAAAGGTGAATCCGATCAACCACCAGAAGAAAAACTGCTGCGGGCAATCTTTGGTGAGAAAGCGCGGGATGTCCGCGATAACTCCCTGCGGGTGCCCAATGGTGAAAAAGGTCGCGTCGTTGACGTGCGGGTGTTTACCCGCGAACAAGGTGACGAATTACCGCCTGGTGCGAATATGGTCGTGCGGATTTATGTCGCTCAAAAGCGGAAGATCCAAGTCGGCGATAAAATGGCCGGACGACATGGGAATAAGGGGATTGTCTCCAAGATTATGCCTGTGGAAGATATGCCTTACCTCCCCGATGGTACCGCTGTCGATATCGTCCTCAACCCATTGGGCGTACCGTCGCGGATGAATGTCGGTCAGGTATTTGAATGCTTGCTCGGTTGGGCGGGACACAACCTCGGGATGCGGTTTAAGGTGACACCTTTCGATGAAATGTATGCCCCTGAAGCCTCGCGGACGACAGTTCACGGTAAATTGAAAGCTGCTGCCAAAGTTCAGGACAAACCGTGGATTTTTGACAAGGAAGAGCCGGGTAAAACAACTGTTTACGACGGACGGACTGGCGAAGCATTCGATCGACCTGTCACGGTGGGTAAAGCGTATATGCTCAAACTCGTCCACTTAGTCGATGACAAGATCCACGCGCGTTCGACAGGCCCTTACTCGCTGGTTACTCAACAGCCTCTCGGTGGTAAAGCCCAACAAGGCGGTCAACGCTTTGGGGAAATGGAAGTCTGGGCACTCGAAGCTTTTGGTGCGGCGTATACCCTCCAAGAGTTGCTGACTGTCAAATCTGACGATATGCAAGGACGGAATGATGCCCTTAATGCGATCGTTAAAGGTAAGTCGATTCCTAGTCCCGGTACTCCCGAATCCTTCAAGGTACTGATGCGCGAGTTGCAATCGCTCGGTCTAGATATTGCCGTCCATAAAGTCGAACAGACCCCCGATGGCGATAGCCGCGATGTCGAAGTCGATCTGATGGCCGATGTTAATACCCGCCGCGCCCCCTCTCGCCCCACGTACGAGTCGTTTGCTCGTGGAGACGATAACGAAGAAGTGTAGGAAGTGAATAGTGGATAGTGAATAGAGTTGGACGCGCAAGCGCGTTTCGATCCATTTCTATAAAAGCTAATGACTAAATCCGATTACTATCCACTATCCACTATCCACTACCCCACCAGTCCTCATCCATAAGCCCTATCCCCTAAATTATGCGTCAAAAGCTAGAAACCAAGTTTGATTACGTTAAGATTGGGATTGCTTCGCCCGATCGGATTCGAGAGTGGGGTTCGCGGAATTTACCCAACGGTCAATTAGTTGGGGAAGTTACCAAACCAGAAACCATTAACTACCGGACATTGAAGCCGGAAATGGATGGCTTGTTCTGCGAGCGAATTTTTGGCCCAGCGAAGGATTGGGAGTGTCATTGTGGTAAATACAAGCGCGTCCGCCATCGTGGGATCGTCTGCGAACGTTGTGGGGTCGAAGTTACCGAATCCCGCGTCCGCCGTCACCGGATGGGCTTTATTAAACTAGCTGCGCCAGTGGCTCACGTCTGGTATCTCAAGGGGATTCCCAGCTATCTGAGTATTCTACTCGATATGCCCTTGCGGGATGTCGAGCAGATCGTCTACTTCAACTCCTATGTCGTGCTGAATGCGGGTAACGATGACACGCTCGGTTACAAGCAACTGTTGACTGAAGAACAGTGGTTGGAAATCGAAGAACGGATTTACAGTGAAGATTCTTTACTAGAAAACGTTGAGGTCGGAATTGGTGCTGAAGCCGTCCAGCGGCTTCTAGAAGACCTGCAATTGGAAGATGAGGCTGAAAAGCTCCGCCAGCAGATTAGTGAGTCTAAGGGGCAAAAACGGGCGAAGTTAATCAAGCGCCTGCGGGTGATCGATAACTTCATCGCTACAGGTAGTCGTCCCGAGTGGATGATCCTCAGCTATGTGCCAGTAATTCCGCCCGATTTGCGCCCGATGGTGCAACTCGATGGTGGTCGATTTGCGACTTCGGACTTGAACGATCTCTATCGTCGCGTTATCAACCGGAATAACCGTCTGGCAAGACTACAAGAAATCTTAGCACCAGAAATCATCGTCCGGAATGAAAAACGGATGCTCCAAGAAGCTGTCGATGCGCTGATCGATAACGGTAGACGCGGACGCACGGTAGTTGGTGCCAATAACCGCGCCCTCAAGTCCCTCTCCGATATTATCGAAGGGAAACAGGGTCGTTTCCGGCAGAACTTGCTCGGGAAACGGGTCGATTATTCAGGACGATCGGTAATTGTCGTCGGGCCAAAACTAAAGATCCACCAGTGTGGATTGCCGAGAGAAATGGCGATCGAGTTATTCCAGCCGTTTGTAATTCATCGGTTGATTAAAAATAACCTGGTGAATAATATCAAGGCAGCCAAGAAGCTGATCCAACGCGGCGATCCGACCGTTTGGGATGTCTTGGAAGAAGTGATTTCTGGACACCCAGTAATGCTCAATCGGGCACCAACCCTGCACCGTTTAGGAATTCAAGCCTTTGAACCGATCATTGTTGAAGGTCGGGCGATTCAACTGCATCCCTTGGTATGTCCGGCATTTAACGCCGACTTCGACGGAGACCAAATGGCGGTTCACGTACCGCTATCTTTGGAATCCCAAGCCGAAGCGCGACTGCTGATGTTGGCGAGTAATAATATTCTATCGCCAGCTACCGGATCGCCGATCGTCGCTCCATCGCAAGATATGGTCTTGGGTTGTTATTACCT
>NZ_JANLWO010000761.1:0-3347 GCF_031364565.1 Chamaesiphon sp. OTE_20_metabat_361 | reverse complement strand
ACCCGCTCCGCTATACGATCTCGTTGTAATTGGGGCGGGAACGGCTGGACTGGTTGTGGCGGCTGGAGCAGCAGGATTGAAACTGGGATTGAAAATTGCGCTGATCGAGAAAAGCCTGATGGGGGGTGATTGCCTAAATTTGGGCTGTGTGCCCTCTAAAACGATGATTCAGTCGGCGCGAGTCGCTGCGACAATCCGCAATGCTGAGCCGTTTGGCATTCGTCCACCCGCAGAAGTAGATGTTGATTTTGCAGCGGTGATGGAGCGAATGCGGCGGATTCGAGCCGAGATTAGCACTCATGATTCGGCTAAAGAATTTAGTTCTCAGGGCATTGATGTGTTTTTGGGCAATGCCGCATTCGTAGACGAACGAACCGTCGAAGTCAATGGTCGGCTGCTGCGCTTTAAGAAGGCAGCGATTACCACAGGTGCCCGTGCCGCTCATCCCAACATCCCTGGGCTGACGGAAGCTGGATTCCTCACCCATGAAACCGTCTTTTCACTGGTCGATCGACCAGCGCGGCTCGCGGTAATTGGCGGCGGTCCGATCGGGTGTGAGTTCGCGCAAGCCTTTGGGCGGCTGGGTAGTCAAGTAACGCTGCTGCACAAAAATGAGCACTTGCTCGATCGGGAAGATATCGATGCCGCCCAAGCGATCGAGCAGCGCTTTGGACGAGAAGGTCTCAACGTCCTGTTAAATAGCACGGTCAAACGCGTCGAGCAGACGGATGCTGGCACAGCGATCCACTATGAGCAGCAAGGCGCAACTCAAACTGTTATTGTCGATCGGATTTTAATCGGTGCAGGACGATCCCCGAATGTAGAAGAACTCAACCTAGAGGCAGCGGGTGTGAGTTACGATCCTACTGGCGTTGTGGTGGATGATTATCTGCAAACCACTAACCCGCGCATCTATGCAGCAGGTGACATCTGTATGAAGTGGAAATTTACTCACGCCGCTGATGCCGCCGCCCGCATCGCGATCAAAAATGCTCTATTTGCGCCATTCGGCATCGGACGCAGCAAGCTCAGCAGTCTAGTTATGCCTTGGGTGACTTATACCGACCCCGAAATTGCCCATGTTGGACTTTATGAGGCAGAAGCTCAAGCCCAAGGAATAGCCACTGAAACAATTCACATTCCGTTCTCAGAAGTCGATCGAGCCTTAACCGATGGCGAAACAGAGGGCTTTGTGAAAATTCTGCTGCGACGCGGCTCCGATCGGATTCTGGGAGCAACGATCGTCGCGAGTCACGCAGGCGATCTGATTAGCGAAATCACACTGGCAATAGTCACCAAGCAAGGACTTAAAGCACTGTCTCAAGTGATTCATCCCTATCCAACCCAAGCCGGGGCAATTAAGCAAGCGGCTGACGAGTACTATCGCCAAACCTTTGTCAATCCCACCCTTCAGGTGCTGTTAAAGCTGGGCGCAAAATTTAGTTAGCGAATATCCTCATAGAACTGCTTGAGATAGTCTGCGGAGACGCCAACTCCCCATAGAACCCCGACGTAAAGGTAGATCGCGGTGGCTTTCCATGCTCCCCAATGAGCGACGCGACGATCGGACGACTGAACGACGCGATTTACCTGTCGAATTCGCCCTTTTTGTACCAACCGCAAACACAGATCGCCATCTTCCATAATCGGGAGTGTCTCATCAAAGCCACCGCACTCCCAAAACTCAGCCCGACGACAAAACATTACTTGATCCCCAAATAAAAGACGCAATCCTTTGAAGAACAAATGAGGTTTAAACAGCAAAGGAGCATAGTAAGTTTTGAGATAATTGTGCAGTGAAACTCCCCAGCGGGTTGTTTGCGCTCCAGTCATCAGCGAAACAAAGCCGCCACAGACAACGGCTGGATCTGCTAATACCCGATCGATAATAGCGATCGTGTCATCTGGCACTCCCGTATCAGCATGTAAAAAAACCACAACATCACCTGTTGCTAACTTTGCGCCGTAATTCATCTGAACCGAGCGTCCGAGACGATCGCACGTTAGTACCTGGACTCCAGCGGCTTGGGCAATTGCCAGCGTCTCATCCTCACTACCGCCATCGACCACCAGCACTTCTAAGGGCGGTGGATCGAGGACTTGAAGCTGTCTTAGCGTGCGTCCAAGGCTATTTGCTTCGTTCAGGGTAGGAATCACGATCGAGACTCTGAGCATTTTCCTTTCCTACTTTTGATTTGGCTCAGGCAGTGTGAGTACGATGGAGAGTAATGCTGGCACTGGAAATAGTTGTTGATGTTCTTGTCCGCACGATCGTGGATCGACTCACAACAACTGTGGAGCTTTAATGCTTGAATTGTATTATCTAGGGATAAAAACTCATCTGCGGTAGTCCGAGTGTTTCATCCCAACCCATCATCGCATTGAGACATTGGATTGCTTGTCCGGCTTGCCCTTTGATCAGATTATCGATCGCGGATACTACGATTACGCGACCAGTTCGCACGTCAACTTCGACGGCGATGTAGCAGAGGTTGGTACCTGCTGCCCATTTGGTTTGGGGATAGATGCCGCCTTCTAAGATGCGGACGAAGGGAGAGGAGCGGTAGAAAGCTTTGTAAATGGTAATTAAGTCTTCGGTGACTAAGCCGGGATCGCGGATCGTGGCATAGACAGTCGAGAGGATGCCTCGTACCATCGGGATTAGATGGGGGGTAAATTGGACTTTGACTTCATGGCTGGCAAGATCGCTGCAAACTTGTTCGATTTCGGGTGTATGGCGATGTCCGGCGATGCTGTAGGCAGTAATGCTGTTATCGGCTTCCGCTAGCAAGAGATGAGTTTTAGCTTGTCTGCCGCCCCCAGAGGTGCCGGATTTGGCATCGATGATGGCGGTGTCGGCATCGATTAGACCTTGCTTGAGCAGGGGTGAGAGGGCGAGGAGGCTGGCGGTAGGATAACAGCCGGGACAGCCGACGAGTTTGGCATTGCGGAGTTTGGCACGATAAAGTTCGGGCAAGCCATAGACCGCCTGTGCTGCGGTTTCGCGATCGGTACGCGGAATCTTATACCATTGGGTATAGGTATCGAGATCGGCAAATCGATAGTCTGCCGATAGATCGAGGACGCTACAGCCTTTAGCGATCAATTTTGGGGCGAGTTCGCAGGCTAAACCATTGGGGAGGGCGAGAAATACTGCCTGACACCGGGAGGCAATGACATCGACATCGATCGATTCGATGGTTAAATTTACGATATGAGCGAGATGGGGATAGAGATCTCCAAACTTTTTACCCGCACTGCTGTCGCCGCCCAAATAAGCAATCTCGATCGCGGGATGATCTTGCAACAAGCGCACCAACTGCACCCCACCATAGCCTGACGCACCG
>NZ_JANLWO010000732.1:0-10398 GCF_031364565.1 Chamaesiphon sp. OTE_20_metabat_361 | reverse complement strand
GTTGCGGATAGTCATCGGCTCGTTTGTAGCTATCTGCTACAGCTTGAGGCAATTCTTACTGCCTTACCCGCAACGGCTGGCAGTTCCGAACGTGCAGAGGATCTCTCCCCCCGGACGACATCGATTGCTCCCGCTCCAGTTGCACCCCAACTACCGACTCATCCAGCGTTGGCTGAGGATTTCGATTTATCTGTAGACCGAGATGGTGAAGTATGGGAAGAATGGATTGAAGATGAAGATTTTCAGTTTGAAGCGGGAGCGCCACAGCCCCAGTCAACTTCGCCGATTTCGATTTTACCCGATCGATCTGTACACTCAGTCCGCAGTCCCTTAAATCCCCTCCCACTCAAACCAATTGCGCTCCGCTCGACATCGACATCAGTCAATACTTCCGGCTGGGACAAATTCGCGCCTGAATATATCGACAGCGATGCTGAGTCACAATCGCCACTACTTAGCAGCAGCGATATCGATCGTCTTGACGATTTATTGACGCGAGATATTTAAATCGAGTTAGGCATTCCATATGGGTTGTCAGTAGATCGGCTCAGCGCAAATGTTCGCAGCTAGATCGATGCTTACTTTTCAACTCTGACCTTGCCATTATTAGTCGGGCAATTATTAACTGTTAATGAATTAGATATGTTAGCTGAGTTTCTCAATTTCCCGTTGGGGGTAGCAAATTTATTTGTTACATTACCAGCAAGCCTAGATTTGACAACGATTTTAGGGGCATATAGCGATTGGTTCGATTTCACGCGATCGCCATTGGCATGGACATTTGTGTCGCCAGGAGAAGAAATTTTTCAGGTAGGAGGGTTTCGGTTAAAATGGTATGGCGTATTGATTGCTAGTGCAGTCTTAATTGGTGTTAATTTATCGATGCGCTTGGCAAAATCGCGCCAAGTCGATCCAGAAGCGATCGCCGATCTGGCAATTTGGCTGATACTAGCTGCGATTCCCTCTGCAAGACTGTATTACGTGGCTTTCCAGTGGCCGACTTATGCCCGAGATCCAGCGCAAATTATTAAAATTTGGGAAGGCGGTATTGCTATTTATGGGGCAATTATTGGCGGGACGATCGCGGCAATTATCTTTGCTAAACTCAAGCAAATTTCCTTTTGGCAGTTAGCTGATATTGTTGCCCCATCGCTAGCATTAGGACAAGCGATCGGCAGATGGGGTAACTTCTTTAATTCAGAAGCTTATGGCTCGCGGACAGATTTACCGTGGCGATTATATATTCCTAGAGAAGCTAATTATTTTCACCCAACGTTTTTGTATGAATCTTTGTGGAATTTATTAGTATTTACACTGTTGATGTGGTTATTTGTTGCCGATACTCGCCATCATCGCTTGAAGACAGGCTCGATTTTTTTAGTTTATTTGATTGCTTATGGGGTCGGGAGATTTGGGATCGAAGGCTTGCGAACGGATAGTTTGATGTGGGGTGCGCTGAGAATTTCGCAGGTAGTCAGCTTGGTCGGCATTGCGATCGGTTCCCTCGGTTTACTATGGTTGTACGTGCGCCAGCGACAGTTGCCAGATGTAGCGTGAATATCGCCAACGACAGCCCGCTCGGATTTAGCGCTAAACTAGCTTTACAACTCAGCTATAAATTAATGAATTTTACTGAAATCACTGTGACCGAATTAGCTGCCAAGCTAGCTGCTAATAATGATGAGCAGTGCCAATTTGTAGATGTCCGGGAACCTCAAGAATTAGCCATTGTGGCATTGCCGGGATTTATTAATCTACCATTGAGCGAACATGCCGACTGGTCGCCAGAAATCTACACCCGCCTAGATAAGGATCTCGCTACCTTTGTTTTGTGTCATCATGGGATGCGATCGGCGCAGATGTGTCAGTGGTTGAGCGATCGTGGTTTTAGTCAAGTTAGCAATATTAGTGGCGGGATTGATGCCTACAGCCGTCATGTAGATGCGAGTTTACCCAAATACTAGCTCATGATGGCGATCGAATTTTCCCTCACCCCTGTCTCGATCCTGAAGCTACCAAAGCATACATGGTTCGCTCCGCGCCACAGTTAGCTCGTTAGCGTTGGCGTTGGCTTAGCCTGCCGTAGGCACAGCCCCTGGAGAAAGAGAATCGAATTTTGGTAGCAGTTGCCCAGATCGGTTACGATAGTATTCTCCGACGGGATCGCCCGATTCTCCTTCTCCAGAAGCTACGCCAACGAGCAAATAAGATCTAACCAAAATAATTACACCAGACTTTTTTATTTAGATCTAGTCCGATTGGCAAAAAACTAATCGCTATTCGATCGCCATTCCCAACGATCGCCGACACCGGATCTACTAAAGAACCCCCACAACTCTTAATTCCGTGCAGCGGTATTAGTCTATGTCATTCGATTTGAATCAGCGTCATCAACAGATTTTGTGGGCAACTATTCGTCAGTATATTTCTACCGCCGAACCTGTTGGCTCAAAAACGCTAGTAGATGGCTACAATTTGAATATTAGTCCAGCGACAATTCGCAGTGGATTTGCAACTTTGGAGAAGGCCGGATTTTTATACCAACCCCATACTTCGGCTGGCAGAATTCCTTCAGATTCGGGTTATCGTGTTTATGTCGATCGAGCGATCCAGCCATCGCCGGACATCGGTCGTCAAGTCGCTGGGGCGCTTGCTGACAAGCTCGATTGGGATGGGTGGAGTATCGAAGCCATCATGCGCGGTGCCGTCGAAGTCTTGGCGACGCTCAGCGGTTATATCACGATGATTACCCTCCCTCAAAACCGTCGCTTGAGTGTCAAACACATTCAACTCGTGCGTGCTGATGAGCGCAAAATTATGGCGATTGTAGTGTGGGACTCTTATGAAACCCAATCGTTAATCGTTCAATTACCCCCAGATTTGCCGACTCTCGCCGAAGAGTTGTTCGATCGAGAACTCCAGATGCTATCAAATTTTTTAAATAGTAAACTGCGCGGTAGATCTTTACTCGAAGTATCTCAATTAGATTGGAGCGAATTAATTGGTGCCGAATCTCACCCGGATAATTGGCAGTGTCAGCAATATATCAGTTTGATGAGTAATTCGCTGGTCGATTTATCTAGGCAAGCTAAACCCATTCATTCATCACAGATTATGATTTGGGGGATTTCGGAAGTCCTCGGTCAGCCCGAATTTTCCCAACTCCAACAAGTGAAAAATCTACTGCATTTGTTAGAATCAGAGCAAGACAAATTGTGGGAGTTAATCTTCAATCCACAGATTCATGCCCTCGATCGTCTGGAAGCCCAACTAGACCCGCAGCAGTCTAAAATTGAGATCAGAATCGGCGCTGAAAATCCGCTCAAGCCGATGCAAATTTGTACGCTGATTTCGACTAACTACCATCAAGATTCAGTTCCCGTCGGTAGTGTAGGTCTACTCGGTCCCAAACGGATGCTGTATGAAGATTCGATCGCCTTGGTCAAATCAGCGGCTAAATATATCTCGACAGCAATCAGTCAGGAATAAATCGATCGTCAATGTTTTAGGAGCGTAATAATTTAGATGAGGTCGAATCAACTGATTTTTGGGACATTGTGGCTGCTATTTACTGGCTACGCTTTCTTATTAGCTCCACCCGTTGGCGAAGCCTCTCCTCTGGAGAATCGTAGCGATACACTACAACTAATCATCGATCTGTCCACAGGTAAATGGGACGGTATTAATCCCTTAGTAATTGCCTTATTCAATCTGATGGGCGTGTTACCGATGATTTATGCTTGCCTAATGCTCATTGATGGCAAAACTCAAAAGCTACGAGCGGGACTATTTAGTGCGGCATCTTTCGGTGTTGGTGCCTTTGCGATATTACCTTATCTCGCTTTGCGAGTGTCCGATCCAGCTAATCGCGTTGGCGTAGCCTCTCCCCTGGAGAATCGGCCCAGTGCCAGTCCGATCGAGCGACATGGTATCATCAAACTAGTTGATTCTCGCTGGTTGGGCATCAGTTTGACGATCGCGACGACCGTACTGCTTAGCTATGGCATCAGTCAGGGAAACTTTGCCGATTTTGCCCAACAATGGCAAACTAATCGGTTCATTCATGTGATGAGTTTAGACTTTTGTCTGCTGACATTACTGCTGCCAGTCTTAATCCCAGATGATATGAAGCGGCGGCACTTTGACAACCCGAAATTAGTGAAAGCATTATCATTAATTCCGCTATTTGGGGCACTTTACTACCTGTGTACCCGACCTAATTTATCAGAGTTAAACTCCAATTCTGCGCCGAAAACTGTTTAGGCACTCCCAAAATTTTCACGCTCACTCAGTCAAATTCCACTGCCATGCTAAAAATTGCTGTTGTAGACTACGATATGGGCAACTTACACTCAGTTTGTAAGGGTTTACAACATGCGGGTGCCGAGCCGTTAATTACCCATTTACCATCAGAATTAGCCAGCGCCGATGCGATCGTTTTGCCGGGAGTTGGCTCCTTCGATCCTGCCGTCAAAAAGATTCGCGATCGCGATTTGGAGCAGCCACTCAAAGATATTATTGCCAGCGGCAAACCATTTCTGGGCATTTGTCTGGGTTTGCAAATTTTGTTCGATCGATCTGAGGAAGGACGAGAGGCTGGCTTAGGGATAATTCCCGGCATCGTCCGGAAGTTCCAGCCAGAACCCCATCTAACCATCCCACAAATGGGCTGGAATCAACTCCACCTCACTCAGTCAAACTGTCCGCTGTGGGGGCAAATAGCCCCCGCTGTGTGGGTATATTTCGATCATTCCTACTATGTCGAGCCGAGTGTGTCAACGACGACTGCCGCTGCTGTCACTCACGGTACTCAAACCGTTACCGCCGCGATCGCTCAAGCTAATATTATGGCAGTACAGTTTCATCCCGAAAAGTCCTCTACAACTGGTCTTCAGATCCTCGCTAATTTTGTCCGCACCAGCGAAAGTCAGAAATAGGGAATAGGGAATAGGGAATAGTCCCAGTAGGGTGGGCACTGCCCACCAACTAGGTTTCAGGTATAATACCAAATCCAATTTATCAACACTTCTTGTTGCAGGCACAAACCCGTCGCCCTCACCCCGCAGTCGCCTCCGGCACCAGCTCCCCACTCCCAAACATTGGAGAGGGGTTGGGGGTGAGGGCTAATGGGCTGGGTATGTAAACAGGATTTGGGATAATCTACTCTATAAATAATTACACTCGCCTACTTAGATAGCAAAATAGTGAATAGCCAGTAGGGTGGGCACTGCCCACCGACTAGGTTTCAGGCGTAATTTATTATATGAATAATTGCACCTACCTACTTAGACAGCAAAATGGGTAACTCAATACGAGTTACCCATATGTATCAGAGGACATCTGAGCTAGTGACGATCGATCTGTAGATCTAGGCTATCGATTGAAATAACTCCAAATAATCGCGCGCAATTTTTTCAGATGTATAATTGCTGCGACAATATTCACGACCAGAGCGACCCAGTTCCTGTGCCAGCCGAGGATTTTGGCTCAGGCGGTGTAGATATTGTGCCAAACCGCGAGCATCGCCATTGCGAACGGTAGCACCACAATTAGCTCGATCGAAAACGTCGTTTAGATAAGAGCTTTTGGGGCAAATACTCACGATCGGACGACCGGATGCTAATGCAGAGTATAGCTTACTCGGTGCGACTAAGCCCTCCATTCCCTCACTCACACTCACGATCGATACATCACAAGCAGTTAGCGAATAAGGGAGATTTTCCCGAGATTGGTAAGGTAGAAATAAACAATTTGTCAATCCCAGATCGATCGCCGACTGCTGGAATTGTTTGCGTTTTTCCCCGCTGCCGATAAACACAAATCGAATCGGTGTATCTCGTAGCAAAGTTACAGCGTCAAATAGAGTGTCCATATCATGACAACGCCCCATGTTGCCAGAGTATAGCACGGTGAATGGCTCGACTAGTCCGTGTTCGCGGGCAAACCAGTTATCCTGCTTGGGAATGGGTGCGATCTGTTCGGGATCGACCCAACTGGGAATAATCGCAATTTTCGCCTCCAGACCTGATTGTTTAGCCACAATCCGCTCTTTCATATTTTCGCTCAAGACAATAATTGCCTCAGCATGTTTCCAAGTCAGACGGTTGAGTCGCTCCCAGATTTTGACTAGCCAATGGTGCGGCTTGATGACACCTAATTCGATCGCGATGTCTGGATAAATATCATAGAGCAAACAGACATAGCGAATGCGGCAAATGCGGCTGAGTAGATAGCCTAGCAAGGGTAAAAACGGTGGTGCGGTAGTCAGGACGACAATCTCGCGATCGTTAGCGTGGCGGAGCAGATGGAGCGCTGTCCGCACAAAAAATATCGCGCCAGCAACTGCTTTACCGCGAATGCGCTGGGGCCAAAAGCGGGCGGATTGAGAACGACGAATGCTTAAAGAGTTATGAAATTCCGTACGCGGCGAATCATCTCGCTCGAAGGCATAAGAAGGCTGGCTGGTGAATACATCTACCCGCCCAAAGATCTTGAGATTGTGAGCTAATTCTTCAATAAGTTGACCTGTTGCCGCATAATCTGGCGGAAAAAATTGATTGATAATCTTGAGATCGATCGGGGGATAAGTTTTCAGGGGTGTCAGCGAGTTAAGTTCTGGGGCACTAGGATAATCTTTCCGGGGAATAGGACAAGCCTCGGGAAGATTGATTTTCCTGGAAGACGACATATCGCTAACTTGTGAGGAGGAATGCTTAATGAATAAAGCCATTATTTTTTGTCAGTCTTTTTGCACGGCAGATCGAAAAAGGGACTTTAGTGAATCGAATTATACATTGTGAACGATTAGTGAGATCGAAAATTTATACATATAGTACCCTCATTATGCAATTGAATAACTAAAATCTCTAAAACTTTCGTTTAAGTTCACTGTTCTGAGGATGAGAGTGTTACAGCACAGAAAGCTTTGCGCGAGCGAATAGAGGCTGATGTAGTCTGAATTCATTGTGTGTCATTAACTAGGACATCTTACTATAGTATTCACCCAGAAATAGTGTTTACTATCGCAAAATCAAATTTTATCAGGAGATGGCGGGATGCCTGAAAATCGTGTCGCTTTAGCGCACGGATGAAAGACGACTCGTGCGGCTTCAGCCGCCTAACGTCTTTGAACAATGACAACCCTTGTTCAATCCATTGATTTATGATATTGTATTCGTCACAAGCATAGCCAAACCAATACCCCCTAATGCTCGTATTTGAGTATAAAGTTTACGGCAAATCTAGCCAGTTCAACGCAGTTGAAGAGGCAATTCGGACAGTGCAGTTCATCCGCAACAAAGCTATTCGGCTTTGGATGGATGGCAGGGCAAAGTCTTGTTACGACCTCAATAAATACTGTGCTGTGCTGGCTAAAGAGTTCCCGTTTGCCAACCAACTCAATTCGATGGCACGTCAAGCAGCAGCCGAGCGTGCTTGGGCATCAATTCAGCGTTTTTACGATAACTGTAAAAGTAAAATTGCTGGTAAGAAAGGTTTTCCTCAATTCCAGAAAGACAACCGTTCAGTCGAATATAAAACGTCGGGGTGGGCATTGAGCGATGACCGCAAATCGATTACCTTTACTGACAAGAAAGGCATCGGTAGGTTAAAACTCAAAGGAACCAGAGATCTAAACTTTTACCAGCCCGACCAAATCAAACGGGTGCGGCTAGTAAAGAGAGCGGATGGTTACTTTGTGCAATTTGGCATTTCTGTTGACCGGACAGAGATTTTACCTGCTACTGGTAACACGATTGGATTAGATGTCGGAATTTCTAGTTTCTACACCGATTCAAACGGCTTAGAGATTAAAAATCCTAAGTTTTACCGAGCTGGTGAAGTGAAAGTGAAACGGGCACAACGCTTAGTTTCTCGCAAGGTTAAAGGTTCAAACAACCGCATCAAATCTCGAATCAAGCTAGGTAAGACCCACCTTAAAATAAGCAGGCAACGGAAAGATCACGCTGTAAAATTGGCGCGAAACGTAATCCGGTCTAACGACTTGGTAGCCTACGAAGATTTAAGAGTGAGAAACATGGTTAAAAACCATTGTTTAGCCAAATCGATTTCTGATGCGGGATGGTATCAATTTAGAGTTTGGCTAGAGACATTTGGGCGGATATTTGGACGGGTAACAATTGCAGTAAATCCCGCCTACACCAGCCAGGAATGTTCTAGCTGTGGCGTAATTGTGCAGAAGTCGTTGTCTACCCGTACTCACTCTTGTCAGTGCGGCTGTGAACTCGGACGCGACCATAATGCCGCGCTCAATATATTGACCAAAGCAATAGGCACGGTGGGGCACACCGGAATCTCAATACTAGATATTGGAATCGCTCAGGGAGATTCGTCCTCTACTATCGCTGGTGCAAACCTGTGATAGCAAGATGGGTCATTGAACTGAGAATCTCCCTGCTTCTAGGCGCGACGTTTGTGGGGGAAGCTTCCCCCACAAAGCTCGCTTGTGAGAGTGAGCGAAAGCAAAACCTCACCGAGCTGGGGGAGTGTCAAAGGTGATAATTGAAATTTTCCCGATCGTTAGGTTGAAGTAATTTGTGATGCGGCTGGATAAATATACTGTAGGCAACTATGTCCCAGGGGCACCACTATGGAAGCAAATCGCTTGGTACTACCTGGGATCGCCACTAGTCAGTAGCTACTGGATTCTCAGTTATGAATTTAAGTGCTGGGTACTGCGTTGTTTTGGCGCACAGATGGGACAAGGCATCTTTGTGAAACAGGGTTTGAGGGTGAAATTTCCGTGGCGGCTAGCGGTAGGTGATTTTGCGTGGTTGGGCGAGAATTGCTGGATTGACAATGTAGCAATGGTGACGATCGGTAGCAACGCCTGTATCTCTCAAGATGTGTATCTATGTACTGGCAATCATGATTGGAGCAGTCCGACTTTCGAGCTTAGGGATACACCGATTAACATCGGTGCAGGTGCTTGGATTGCCGCCCGCGCTGTAGTCGGGCCGGGTGTTTTTGTTGGTGATGGTGCAGTATTATGTTTGGGCAGCGTGGCATGTAAATCGTTAGCGCCGATGACCATCTATGCTGGCAATCCAGCCCAACCGCTTAGAGAGCGCAAAATGTCAGCTACTCCAGATCTAGAGTTCCCCGATCCTAACCTCGGCTGACGAACTCGTACTGGCGCTCGATCGCCGATCGCGCAAATGTTCGGCTTCGATGATATGAATACTTAGTAATATCTCAGCTAGGGTTCGTTGGAAAGCATAATACCAACCATGCCAACCATCGAGAATACCGCCTTTGAGAATTAGGCAGTAAATTAACACAATAAATGGAGCAAAGACCTTCCGTTTGCGAATTCGATCGCCAAAACTTAATTCAGATTTAGGCATTTCCAGCAGTTTTTTGGCTTCCATCACCATATAGCGATCTTGCGCCCACAGCCACCGACTGAGCGGCTTGCGATCGTCATGATGGATATAGGCATCCAGACGACTCGATCGACCTTGCAGCTCTAGTAATTGAGTATGACCATCATCAATATAAGTTGCACGATCTTTTCTAAATAAAGCTAATCGATCGGGTAAAATAGTTCCGTGCAAAGGTTTACCAAATACACAGTATTTATAGGGGATAAAGTAACCGTCAATTGCTGAATTATTCAAAGAACTAAATGAATCGATCAGCTCATCTGTCAATACATAATCTGCATCTAAAGACAAGACCCACTCTGACTTAACCTGCTCTAAACCGTAGTTCCACTGCTGGGCATGGGTGTCAAATTTCCGTTGAAATATTTTGATTTGCGGATGAGATTTGAGGATTTCTAGCGTACTGTCCTCGCTAAAACTATCAATGACAATTATCTCCTGCGCCCAGTCAAGTTTTGCGAGCGTGCGCCCGATATTGGGAGTTTCATTGTAAGTCAGAATTAGTGGCGTAATTGTCTCGATATTCATATAGAGTTGGTATAAATAGCTAGATTACTATCGTCAATAAATTCAGGCATTTGTCCTAAGCAGACGACTATTAATTAACCTTCGCTGTTCCTAAAATTGATGGTAGCGGCTGTCGATCGACGATCGTTTGGTAAACTCGAATGAGATCGGCGGCGATCCGATCCCAGTTGTAGTTTTCGATACTAAACTTACGGGCATACACACCCATTTGCTGTGCGCGATGAGGCTCAGTTAGATATCGAGCGAGTGCCTCGGTAATCGCCTCAATATCTAGCTCGGCAATGTAACCAAGCTCGCGATCGCGAACGACAGTAGATAGACCGACACCAGGAGTTAATAACACCGGGGTGCCAACAACCAGAGCTTCTAGAACAGCGATCCCAAAGTTTTCCGAGTGGGAAGTCAAGGCAAATAAGTCGGCTCCTTGAAGTAATAAATCTTTTTGAGTTCCTTCGATAAAACCAAC
>NZ_JANLWO010000382.1:0-8090 GCF_031364565.1 Chamaesiphon sp. OTE_20_metabat_361 | reverse complement strand
GCGAGCGTTTGATGCCGATCGAACTTAATCCATTGCGGTATGGGGGCATGGGACTAGGAAATCTAGTTTTTCACGCATTAGGTGTCGATCCTTATGCTTGTTTTGCGGCAGATCTCGAACCCGATTGGCAAAAAATCTGGCAGGACAACCCAACCGATTTATTTGCCTTCTTTATTGCCTATAACGGTGCGAAAATTAATCCTAGAGACTATCGCCCAAATCGCGAGGAACTTAAAAAGCAATTTACAAAAATTCTCCTCGAACGAGACTTTGACTACCAAAATCAGTTGGTATTTGGCATTTATATACTCCAAGAAACCAGCCAAAATCTAGCTAGATTATTGGAGATTGAGTTTGATGACTATTTTGAATTAATTTAAGTTCTTCTTAGAAATTTGCCGCTGAAGACTGGCAACTAGCTTGGGCTTGAGTGATTCTAATTCCTCTTTGAGCGATCGCTTGCTTTCCTTAATTTGCCCGTGGGTAGCAGGGCTATTTTGGCTTTCTAACGACCATTCTTTGAGCAGTTGAATTTTTCGCAGCGGCACCTTACCCTCGATCGTACAGACACAGCGTTCGTCTCCTTCAAGGGCAAATAAGATCAAACGGTAACTACCAGTTTGGGTGAGGACTTGGAGTGTTTTTTCGCCGATCGGTTTTTTGAGATCGAGATAGCAGGGCAACATCCGATGTTGCTGTTCGGTTTGGTACAGCGTTGTCAGCCACAGCAACATTGGATGGGGCGCACCCACGAATAAAAACTGTGCATGTGGTTTATTGTTACGATATTTTTCGATCTCACTACGCGAGAGCATGATCCACATCGTTGCCAATTCGGTATTTTGATGCTCAATGAGCTGCGGAAAGACGATCTCAGCTCTGGGCTTATCTTTTGGCCACACACTTTGCAAACAGATCGCTTCGATAGTATTAGTTTGCGGCGCTGGGCGAACTTCGTTAGAAACTAAGCTATTGGAGAAAGCAGCAGATCGATCGGGTACTTGCTCGATCTGAGTCAGGACGTTGAGCACTTCCGTGACACTGCTCGGGCGTTGTACGGCAGTTTTAGCCATGCACTGATTGACAATATCCATCAATGCTGGCGGTAAGTCTAGTCTGGCTTTGACTTCGCTAAATGACTTGGGGGTTTGGTAGTGATGCGACTGAAACCATCCTTCAAAGGAACTGGCTTTGGGCTTCAAGGGGAGTTCCCCCGTGAGCATCTGAAACATCATGATGCCCAAACTATAAATGTCCGCCCGATTGTCCAAGGTTTTGCCATCCATCTGTTCGGGCGAACAGTATGCAGGCGTACCCATAAAGCCAGTCGGCGAATCATCGGATTTGAGCAACGCAATCCCAAAGTCCAATACTTTGACTAATTCCCCGAGCGTGGCATCTTTGATAATAATAATATTGCTCGGCTTGATATCCCGATGGACGACTTGAGTGACATTCCCGTCGATCTCAATTCCATCATGGGCGCACTGTAACCCCAGACAAATTTGCCGCATGAAGCTAAAAAACTTCGGTAGTGGCATAGGTTTATTTTGCATCGCCTCCTTGAGACTTTCGCCCTTTAGAAATTCCATCACATAAAATGGCATTTCCTCATCATCGACACCATAATCGCGCACCTTGACGATGTGGATGCTCTTTTCGCCCAATAGCGCACTGATAGTGGCTTCGCGCATAAACCTGTCTCGCACCCGCTGGTTGATTTTGGAGCGCGACAAAAATTTGACGGCAACAATTACGCCCCCCAAAAGTGTATCTTTGGCTTGATACACTTGCCCCATCGAACCTTTCCCCGCGATCTCAAGTAATTGATAGCGTTGAACTAGTAAGCGACCATAGTATTCATCTCTCACGCGATCGACGCCTCCATGTCAGTCAATAAGGAGATTGCCAACACATTAATATTATTACCAGACTGAAGATAAAAATTGAACATTAAAACGAAAGCGATCGGGGGTACTAATTCCAGACCTCAGATAGGTCATGCTAAACAGACTAGGTGCCCAAATTAATCGGGTTAAACTTGAGGACAGCGATTGATGCACTATTTCAAATATACCCAATTCAGTAGACAGGATGGACATCGCCTAATAGTACCGCTTGCTTTGCGCCTGTCGCCAGCGGGAAGTTGCCCGGAATCCCGCACTTGCGCCAATATGCCAAGACGGCAAAAGCAATTGCTTCTTTATAATCGCCATCTAGCCCCGCAGTATCGGTTGTCTCGATCGCGATATGGGGTAAATGATGCTCCAGACGTTGCCGTAAATACAGATTGCGACTGCCCCCGCCGCAGAGCAAGACCCGATCTGGCAGTCGTGGCAAAAAGCGACGGTAACTATCAGCGATACTACTAGCTGTAAAATCGGTCAGCGTTGCCAACAGATCCGCCGCACTCAAATCGGCAGCGGTGGCATCCAACAGACACGCTTGCAGATACTCGGCACCGAATAGCTCTCTGCCCGTCGATTTGGGGGGTACAGCGCGAAAGTAATCCTCCTCTAACCATTTTTGAACTAAAGATTTGCAACTGCGCCCAGTCGCCGCCCAGGCACCATCTCGATCGAACGTCAGTTTACCCTGGCTTAATTGGGTCACAGCTAGATCGAGCAAACTATTTCCCGGTCCGGTATCCCATCCGCAGACTTGCCGCTCCCAGTCGGGCTGGTTATGGGGTGGGAGATAGGTAACATTCCCAATGCCGCCGATATTTTGGACGCAGCGATGCTCGCTCGGATGACCGAGGAGGTAAGCATCGGGCTTGGGTACCAGAGGCGCACCCTGCCCGCCCGCCGCAATATCCGCCGCCCGAAAATTATCGATCGTTTCGATCTGCGTCATTGCCGCAATTAGTTCGCCCCGTCCGAGCTGAAGACTGTAACCCATCGCTCGATCGGTGGTCGGGCGATGGTAGAGCGTTTGACCGTGAGAGCCGACTAGTACTGCCAATGGTCGATCGACCTGAATCGCCTGCACCGCTTGGGCAAAGCAGTCGGCGATCGCATCATCTAAAGCGGCAAGTTCTAGCAGCGATAACCGCTCGCCACTACAGACCGCCAAGATTTGCGATCGTATCGCGTCAGGATAAGGATAGGTCGCTCCTGCTAACAATTCCACTCGCAAATCGAGGGTCGTCCCAGCAATTTCGACCAAAGCAGCATCGATACCATCGACTGATGTCCCACTCATTAACCCAATTACTTTCATATCAGCTCCGTTTTCAATGGGTAAATCCCCCCGCTTGGTGCGCTTCCATGGTCGGGGAACCCGATTGGTGACAAGTTAAGGCGCAAGTGCAGTTGTCAAGCAGGGTGGAGAGGACGGCTCAAAGAAAAATGGCCCTTCCCTACTCACTCGTTCTGGGAAGGGGTCAATAATCAATTTCTTGAATGGTTTGCGGATAGATTTAACAACTCCCAGATCTTGATTTTCAGGAGCGGCAAAATATTTAACAGGGTCAGTAGCTAAACCCTTGTGATGAGCGACATAGAAATGATAGATACCACGATAAATCATCTCTAGAGAAATGCGGTCAAAAGGAAGAGATACCTCCGCAGCAACAGCATCACCGAGATCGACTAACACAGCATAAAATAGCCAAGTCCCCCAGAGTTGTAATTGAATGCCATTGAGTGAACCCGTCCAGATATAACTCAAGCCCAACAACCGTTTAACCGGATTAAATGCTTCTTCGATTCGCCACCTTCTGCCATACAAATCGGCAACTACATCGGGAGGTAAAATCAGTGGGTCAAGTACACTAGTCAGATAAGCGAGCTTTTCGGGGGAAGCTTCCCCCGAAAACGTCGCGTAAGAACACCAAGTTTTCCCCACTCTAATTTCGACTAATCTCATTGTGATGCAGGGGATTGTCTTTGTGCCAGCACCCATTTTAACAACTCGGTCGCGGATACTGTAACTATCTGTGAATACTCGCTCAAATATTTCGGCAGGAAATGTCAGGAATCGCTGTGATAGTCCTTGTTGGCTAACTTGTGTTGGTTCGCACCAGAGAAATCCTTCCCTGGCAAGTATTCTGCTCAGTTCTCTGACTCCAGCTACGTCTCGCCAAATTAGTGTCAGTACTGCTGCTACCATCAGCGGCAGATTCAAGATTCTATCTCTCATTCCGAGTTGGCGATAGTATTTCTCTTGTGCTAGTACTGCTGGTGTAACTAGCTCTTCTAATTGTGCTGCGATCGCCTCCTCTTCCATCCTCGGACGTTGTTGTCGCTTCGCGTGGTCACGATTTGTTGTCCGCTTTTTAGGCATCTGTCAAACTTGGTTCTAACTCTGTGCTAGCCCCAGTTTGACATCAAATCTTTCTCTCCTTGACAAACCTCGGTTTTTCTTAACTTGTCACCAATCGGGGAACCCGATTAGTGACAAGTTAAGCTTCGACCTGCCAAGGCAGAGCTTCGCTATCGCAAGTTTCAAGCAGGTTTGACGATTTATCAATCGACCAATCCATCACATGTCTAGCGATCGAGAACCTTTGTACTTCGATCGAGTCAGAAAAACTCAAACTCCACATTTAGCTTGTTCATCTCAAACAACCACTAACCTTAACTTGTCAGGAATGGGGGAACCCGACGGTTTTGCGGCGTTTTTATTCGGGGGTTCCCCCCGAATAAAAAAACGACAAGACAGCGAGACAAGAAAGGGGGGATTCTCTAGGGTTTGCAAGTGCTAATCTATACTTTTTAAACATTCTTTTAGCGCCCCTGCTGACTAGCGCTCACATCATCAATGACTCAATCTCCAAATATTGGCAACTGCTGTGCTATGATTGGAAGGCTGTGGGTCAATAATCCAACTCACCAATATTACCAGCTAAACTGCTTCAACATGATTAAAATTCGGCTCAAAAGATTTGGTAAAAAGCGGGAAGCTAGCTACCGTCTAGTAGCAATGCAAAGTACGAGCAGACGCGATGGTCGCCCACTCGAAGAACTAGGCTTTTACAACCCCAGAACTGACGAAGTTCGCCTTGATACCGAAGCGATTCTCAAAAGACTCCAACAAGGCGCTCAGCCCACCGATACCGTCCGCCGGATTTTAGAAAAAGCGAACGTGCTCGAACAAAAAGGTATCAAAGCAACGTGACATTTTCGACCCCTCAACCTAATTTGCCGGACTACGAGCAACTAGTCAAATTTTTGTTCCAACCGTTTTTGAGCGCACCGGACGCCCTGAGCATCGATTGTGAATATACGATCGAGCGTCAGCGAGTCTGGATTCGGGTAGCGATCGCCAGTGCCGACCAAGGCAGTGCGTTTGGTCGAGGTGGCCGAAATATTCAGGCAGTGCGGACGATTTTACAAGCAGCCGCCACCGCAGTCGGTCAATCCAGCCACCTCGATGTTTATGGGAGTAGTAGCTCTAAATATCGCGACTCAGACGAGCAGCAGGAGCATTCTGCCAGCAGCATTCCAGAAGAGAATCGTCCGCCCCGGATCAAGCCCACTCGCAAATCGGCAGACGGTGAAGAACGGCGCAGTAGCAGTAATGATAGTTCTAGCGTTCCGCCACCGCGTCCGCGTCGCTAGCACCCGATGGCGCTTGCCGTTACCATTTCCGCAGACCAGATCTTTTTCCGGTATTTAAATCAAAGTTGAAAAGGGACAATTTCTGAAATTGTCCCTTTTTCACAAGCATCCGATCTCATCTTGCACCAGCGACAAATAGGGAAGCTCAGCACTATTCCCTATTCCCTATTCACACTTCGGCTGTCGCTCAGTGCAAGCTATCCACTATTCCTTATCCCCTATCCCCTATCCCCTCGTTTAGCTCACCCCATTGTGACTTGCTGAGTGGCAATTAAAGCGGCTAAACCGATCGAGCCACGTTGGGCACCTGGATAATTAGACATCCCCAGCAAAATGCGATCGCATCCCCGCTGGTGGCGATAGAAGCGTGGCGAAGCATTGATATAGACGCAAGCACTATTAATCCCAGCCACGAATTGCTGGGATTCTAAATATGAGTCGGTCACGATACAATCAGCGTGACCGCTGCTGTAGCGGTCGATCGTCGCGATCGCCTCATCGACATTTTGAACGGACTTAAAGGCAATATTTTTACGCAGATAGGGCTGGTACCACTCGTCATCGTGGGCTAGCCGTAAGTACTCGCTATAGTTGGCTACTAATTCTCGATCGCCGTAAAGTTGAAAACCCCGATCTTTTAAGCTTTTCCAGAGTGTCGTCAAGGATGTCAAAGATCTGTCGGTATGGATCAACACTTTCTCGATCGCATTAACAGCATCTGGTTCGCCGATATGACTGTCGCAAATTGCGTGCCGGACTAGCTCTAAATTCCCATTGGCACCCCAATACAAATAGCAATTCCCGATCGCTGCTGGCAAGATCGAGACGGTTGCCTGTTGCGTTACCTGATGGATCAAACTCGGTCTACCATAGCAGATAGCTAGATTAACTTGCTGAGTATGTGCTAGTAGCTCGTATAACAGTCGCGGATTGGGGTCGATGATTTGAATGGCATCGGGGGAGACAGCGGATTGTTCTAGCCCCTTTCTGAGCGCCATCGCGATCGCCAGATTGGTATGTTGAGTCTCGGCACCGCCTCGGAGAACGATACTATTTCCTGTTTTGATGCTCATCCCAGCAGCAATTGCCCCCAACTCCGGTAAGGCTTCGTAGATAAAAGCGATCGTCCCGAGCGGTTTAACTTGGCTATAGCTATGCCGATCTCCTGCTTGTGCGCCCGGATCGGGATTGCCATAGATCGACGACAGTTCGCCCAGCCGATACAATAAATCGATGTACCGCCCCAGTCGTTCGGGAGTGAGTTTGAGCCAATCGAGGAGCAGATCGGCGATCCCTAATTCGCGACTTGCCTCCAGATCGAGAGTATTGGCTTCAAGGATATCTTGAAATGCCGATCGCAAGGCAGTCGCCATCGATCCGATCGCTTGTTCGCGCTGCTTACTGCTAGTCAAAGCCAGATGTTGTCCGGCGTGGTTTGACTGCGCTAGGATGCTAGCTAAGCTGAGGTTGGCATTCGCATGTTCCATAAAAGAGGTGTTTAACCTTGGTCGAATAACCAGAGCGTAATGACGATAAGGACGATAATAGCGATCGCTATTGATATTACAAGATTGAGGAGCGGACTAGTCAGGATCGCTCGACAATATAGTTGCAATAGTAACAGCACTAGCCCGATCGCGCCTAGTGTTTGCATCCAAATTGCCCAACTCTCGTGCCGAGATGCCCAAAAAGACCCTTGTGGTAGCGATCTGAGCACTTGGAGCCGTTTGCCATTCCAATAATAGCGGCGCTTGTAGGGGTAAGTGGCTGCTAATTCCTCGATCGCCAAACCATCGGCTTGCAACACAAAGAGGCGATGGCAGCGATCGCAGCCAAAGGCTTCCGTCAGGACGATATGTTGCAGTTTGCCATGCAGATGGCACGGGCAAGGATATTCTTGGTCTAAATGAATCTTGTGGTGAGGAGGTGTCACAATATCTTTTTTTAGTCCGTCTCGATCGAGCGGTGGTAATGACACAAAAATAACTAATGCTATGTTCATAGCATATAAAAAAGTCTCCCGAATTGGGAGACTTCTTTACAATCAATCTAATTTTACAGATATATTTTGGATATCCAAGCGGGAGACGCGATTCGAACGCGCGACATCAACCTTGGCAAGGTTGCGCTCTACCACTGAGCTACACCCGCATCAGGTGTTTTAATCACATCTACTATACTCGCATGAGTTTGAGCGATTGTCAACATCTGGGTCGAAAATTAGATGGGAGATGGGAGATGGGAGGTGGGAGATGGGAGATGGAAGATGGGTGTGGGGGAATTTTAGATGAAAACGGTATCAAACACGATCGAGTGCGTCGCTACTCGATTTTTTGCAAGCCGACAATTTTGGGATCGATAATTTTCTGACCGAGATTGGGAAATTTAATCGCGACAGATTGCTTGTTGCCAGTACCGAAAACATGTGAAATTTGACCAACCCCAAAGCTGCGATGAATGACGCGATCGCCAACGCGCCAGCCAGTTGTTTGATTAGTAGCGTTGCCGACGGTTTTCGGCTCTTTA
>NZ_JANLWO010000703.1:0-2447 GCF_031364565.1 Chamaesiphon sp. OTE_20_metabat_361 | reverse complement strand
TCGATGCCAAGCCTTCAGCTTCATTTAATGGCTCTTCGGTATACTCTTCAGCGTTGAAGATATTATCGTATTTTGGCATGTTCCTACTTTGTTCGATCGACTACCTCACGCCTAGTAATACCAGATGCCACGGGCAAAGGGAAGGGATAGTGATGTTATGTAACAAAATTAGGGGGTAGTGGATAGTGATTAGTGGATCGAAGTTGGGCTTTGAGTGTAGATGAGGACTTATCTGAATCTCAATTAATTTGCTATCCACTATCCACTATTCACTATCCACTCCCCAAACCTCTTGCTCATGCTTCCACCAAATGGGATGATAGGTAGAAATTGTTAAGATCGATGCAAATCTGTTGGCATTCAGTTTCGGGATTAGAACATTATTCATAAGGAGCGATGTTTGGCTCTGGTTGAGTAGTGCTGTATGACTCAAAACTTGCGAATTAGACCATCAGCCTGCACTTGTCTAGCCGTGCTCTCAGCACTTAAATTTCACTAGTTATGTAGTTAAATCGATATATATTATGCCTGTAACCGCTCAATCCGTAGACCAACTCGCGATTAATTCCATTCGGTTTCTGGCTGTCGATGCGATCGAGAAAGCCAAATCCGGACACCCCGGCTTACCGATGGGTGCTGCGCCAATGGCTTATGTCCTATGGCAAAAGTTCATGCGGTACAATCCCAAGAATCCCCAATGGTTCAACCGCGATCGGTTTGTATTATCTGCCGGACATGGTTCGATGCTCCAGTATGCACTATTGCATCTTACTGGCTACGATAGCGTCAGTATTGAAGATATCAAAAATTTCCGTCAGTGGGGTTCGAGTACGCCTGGACACCCCGAAAACTTTGAAACTGCTGGAATTGAAGTTACAACTGGCCCTCTCGGTCAAGGGATTGCTAATGGTGTGGGTTTGGCCTTGGCTGAAGCACATCTAGCTGCTAAATTTAACAAACCCGATGCGACGATCGTCGATCATTATACCTACGTTATCGTCGGCGATGGCTGCAATATGGAAGGTATTTCTGGTGAAGCCGCTTCGATTGCGGGTCACTGGGGACTGGGCAAGCTGATCGTCTTATATGATGATAACCACATCTCGATCGATGGTTCGACTGATGTTGCCTTTACTGAAGATGTCTCCAAACGGTTTGAAGCTTACGGCTGGCACACGATCCACGTCCAAGACGGAAACACCGACTTGGCGGCGATTGGTGCAGCATTAGAAGCAGCTAAAAAAGTCACCGACAAACCGACGATGATTAAGGTAACTACTATCATCGGTTATGGTTCCCCCAACAAGTGCAACACCGCAGGTATCCACGGTGCCGCTTTGGGTGAAGCCGAAATCAAACTCACCCGTGAAAACCTCGGCTGGGATTACGCCCCCTTTGAATTACCCGCTGATGCCGTCGCTCACATGCGCGAAGCGATCGATCGCGGTGCCAAAGCCGAAGGCGAATGGGAAGCTACTCTCGCTAGCTACAAGTCCAAATATCCCACCGAAGCTGCCGAATTTGAAAGTTTGACCTCCCGCAAGCTGCCCGACGGCTGGGCGAGCGTGTTGCCGACTTATACCCCCGAAGACAAAGCTCTAGCTAGCCGCAAACACTCGGAAAATTGCCTCAATAAATTGGCGACAGTTTTACCAGGATTAATTGGCGGTTCGGCTGACTTAACTCACTCCAACCTCACCGAAATCAAAGAATCAGGCGACTTCCAAAAAGGTGCCTATCAAAATCGTAACGTCCACTTCGGCGTCCGCGAACATGCGATGGGTGCCATCTGTAACGGCATCGCCCTCCACAACTCCGGTTTGATTCCTTACGGTGCCACATTCCTAATCTTCACCGACTACATGCGCGCCCCGATTCGCCTCTCCGCCCTATCCAAAGCGGGTGCGATCTGGGTGATGACTCACGATTCCGTCGGACAGGGTGAAGATGGCCCCACGCACCAACCGATCGAAACGATCGCCTCATTACGTGCTATCCCCAACCTCACCGTGATCCGTCCCGCCGATGGTAACGAAACCTCCGGTGCTTACAAAGTTGCGATCGAAAAAGCCAGCCAAACCAATCCGACTCTCCTCGCCTTATCCCGCCAAAACTTACCTAACTTAGCCGGAACCTCGATCGAGGGTGTAGCCAAAGGTGCATACACGATCGTCGATTCCCAAGGTACTCCCGACATCATCCTGATCGGGACTGGCTCCGAAGTCAGCCTGTGCGTCACTGCTGCCGAACAACTCACCGCCGCAGGCAAAAAAGTTCGCGTTGTCTCCATGCCTTCATGGGAACTATTCGACGAACAAGACGCAGCTTACAAAGAGTCCGTCTTACCCAAAGCTGTCACCAAACGGGTCGCAGTCGAAGCAGCTTGCAGCCTTGGCTGGCACCGCTTCATCGGACTCGACGGTGGTTTAGTCACAATCGATCGTTTT
>NZ_JANLWO010000693.1:0-2951 GCF_031364565.1 Chamaesiphon sp. OTE_20_metabat_361 | reverse complement strand
TTCGGTTCTTCGGCTTGCAGGGCACGTTCTAGCACGCTAAAGGTATCGGGAATATCGACGGACACTTCAGCCGGGTGTTGGGCGAGTACCCACAGGGTATCGTCTTTGTATAGGCACTGCACCCGGAATGGAATAATCCGCCCTAAGTGAGCGTGAAGAGAGTTTTGCAGAAAACACTCTAAAATTTTGAGGTCATCCAGGCGCGTAGCTGATTGCATATATTAACCGAAAGTTATCGGCGGAAATTCAATATGGTTGAGACTAAGCTAGTAAGTATGGGTGTATAGATACTTATCGGGTCGCGACCTGATGAGACTTTAGAGTTTCAGCCGATTGCCCTCAACTAGCGGTTCAGTTGATAATTGTTACATTATGATATCTCAAAATCTTACCAAATCGATCGGACGATCGAGATTTGAGTGCAAACATACCGAAAAAAATTCATGGCGGTCGCAATTTTGATAAATCGCTTGCCATGAATTTTAAGGGTATTAGGCTCAAGCCTAACTGGACAGCATTAACCGTTGAGCGAGTATCGCCTGGTTGCGTCTATTTAAGGGCAACTTTACCGCCAGCTTCTTCGAGCTGTTTCTTGGCATCGTCAGCGGCTGCTTGGGGTACGCCAGTGAGGACGTCTTTAGGAGTGGATTCCACCAAGTCTTTAGCTTCTTTCAAGCCCAAGCCAGTGATCGCGCGGACGACTTTGAGGACGGCAATTTTCTTGCTCTCATCAGCCAATCCTTCGAGGACGACGTTGAATTCAGTTTTGACTTCAGCTTCTTCGGCAGGAGCGGCACCAGGAGCAGCCATCGCTACGCCGACGGGCGCAGCAGCACTGACGCCAAAAGCTTCTTCGATTTGCTTGACTAGTTCAGCCGCTTCGAGCAAGCTGAGGGTTTTTAACTGTTCTAAGATGGTATCGGTTGCAGCAGACATGTGTTGTTTCCTAAATATGGGTGAAAATTGGGACTGGGTAAAAAGCTTTGCGCTCTAACCTTTGTCAACGTGCGCTTGGAGACTCCGAGCGATCGAAGCAGGTACTTCTTTGACACCGATCGCGATTTTCGCGGTGACGGAGTTGAGGGCACCAGCAATTTGCGCCATGAGTTGTTCTTTGGAAGGTAGATCGCCGATCGCTTTGACATCAGCGCCAGTGAGGGCTTTACCTTCCATTACGCCACCGTGGAGTTCGGTTTTCTTGGTCGCTTTTTGGAAGTCATGGTAAGCCTTGATCGAGCCACCAATGTCATCTTTGAGCAATAAGAATGCCGAAGAACCTTGGAGTAGTGGTTCTAATGCTTGCCAATCGGCGTTACCTTCGATCGCTTTACCCATCAGGGTATTTTTAGTGACCGTACAGGTGCCGCCTTTGGGACGGAGCCGACGACGGAGGTCGGTGATTTCTGCCACGGTGAGACCTTGGTAGTTAATCACTGCCACCATTGTCGCTTCACTCAAGTCTTGCTTGAGCGTGGCGACGATCGCTTGTTTGTTTGCTAGGGTTCTCCCCATAAAATGCTTACCTCTCGATCGATCGAGTTTTGGGTGTGAACGGGGACGACAACAGGCATAAAATTAACCCCGACACTAGGTGCCGAGGTATTCATTCAGTCGCTCGTCGCGCTAGTATGCCTACTAGCGATCGAGCATGTCTGTTTGCGTTAACCTCGGCAGGGAAATTAAGCTATGCGCTCCTGCTGTCTGTGGTTGGCTATTAAGTTTTGGTTAACGCAATTTTTCAGTCGCGGCTGAACCTCAATCCTTTAGTACAATCTGGTTTTACGGTCGAACCGTAAATAAGCCTTGTATATCATATCACGACTCGATCGATTTGAGCAAGTGCCAAAATTGGGGCTAAGGTTTTCGATAGCTAGTAACGCGCAAAATCAACTTACCATTTTGGGGATTGCGGCTAAACAAAAATACGCCTTCCTCAGCTTCTCCTCCGGCTAAGAAATCAAATTGCTGTTCGCCCGTTTCTTCAATATCGCGATCGATCTGCAATTGGGCAGTTATGCGAACGGCATCAGCCGTCTCTCCGCCCTTATTTGTGAGGGTAAAGGGTACATAAAAACTGCCCTCAGCTTGACGGATCTTACCGCTCTGAACGATCGCTAACACTGGGGGTCGATCTCCAACTTTCACCCAACCATAAACTACTAATCCCACAATCCCAGCCACAATGCTCGATGCGATGCCAAAAGTCACCCATTCAGCCACAGATCGCTGTTGGTTTTGTTCGGGTTGGCTCATACCACGATCCGTCCCGCAGCACCACCAATCGTAGCTGGCAATCCTAGCACGATCGTGTGGCTCAACCATACCGTCCACGGATCTTCAAAACTGAGTTGATGGAAAAACCACAGCATTAATAATCCAGCCGTTAATGAAATAATATAAGCTACCAAAGTTTCATCGATCGGTCGATGAAATAGACCTTTTTGTTGGTAACGATTAGCTTGGTTTGTTAAACCAGCTACAAATACAATCCCGTAGGAAATTAGTAAAGAAACTGCGATCGTCGCTAGTAGCCAAGGAGGTGTCATGGCTGACGCCAACATGGGTACCTCTTGCGTCGGTGCGATTGTGAAGGCAATAAACAGAGCACCGATCGCAGTTGCGCCCACATCGGTAAGGGTGGCATTAATTGCTGCGGTTTTAGACTGTGGAGATGCAGATTGTGGTGCATTATTACCTCGTTCGCGATCGCCACTTAAAAATGAATTAGCAACAGCCACCCCCAGCGAAAATGGCACGCTTTCAAAAATAATTTTGCCGACGGCTTCATTAATTGATGTCGCAAGATCGATTTGGCGTAGTAAAACCAAAAGTAGGGCAGTACATACAAATCCTATTGCTAAAGTTTCAATACTATCCATCAAGGCATCGCGTATTTTAGTATCGACCGTTCCGCGAAATCCTTCAGTCCGAATTAGTAAGAAGACAACGAC
>NZ_JANLWO010000688.1:0-3017 GCF_031364565.1 Chamaesiphon sp. OTE_20_metabat_361 | reverse complement strand
CGCGATACAAACTTTATCATCTTTGGTAAACCGCAACTCAGTTTGCACCAGATCGTCGCTATCGATAATTTCCATCTGGACTGTAGGTGGTAGCGATTCGCGGGTACCTGCTTCAGCATTACTAACAATTAAATATACTTTTGACACTCGATCGTTAATCATTATACTTCCTGCGAAAGTCAGGCTTTAGGCTTTAGGTTTTAGACTTTAGGGAAAAACAATACTAAAAAAAGATTATCTTTCTACTTTTGCAGGAAGTCTCGTGTTTTTAGTGGTTCCTCAAAGCGTCATAATCCGATCGAAAGATCAGGCAACACTACCGCGCTTTCTAGTCTCCTTGTAGGATGTGCCGACATTTTTGATGCCAGTCTTAATTAGTTCGCGTTCGAGCAGGGCAAAAAAGCTCGATCTATCTGCACCCCTGACGACGGCTTGATTGTGTGCCTCTGCGAGGGCGACAGGGTAGCCATAACCCTTATTAACTTGAGCGATAATCAAACTCAACGCCATACTCGATAACGCCTCATCTTGAGCCACCCACGCGGGTACCTCCACGCGGGCGATTTCGGTACCGACATGCAGATAGCAAAAATAGATCTTGTGGCGATCGTCATACCAGTCTAAAATCTTGGCGGTACTCTGCCACCAACAGCTCCGTTGTCCGGGCAATAAGTGCGTATTCCACAAGGTAGTGTCTCGGACACCCTCAAACTGTTGACACGGGAGGCGAGTTTCGCCACCACAATGCGTCTGACAATCGGGGACATCATGGGGACAGGTAAGTAGGCGCAGCAGATTGAGATTGTCGATACTCCGCGACGAACTGAGATAACCGACGATCGGAATTCCCGCGACTCGCAACTGTTCCCAAGCCGCTAAAATTGGATTGAGGATCTGTTCGCGCGCATCGGTGGGTAATTGCTCCAAAAACCAGTAGACGAGCGAACCATCTACCATCGCTAAGGTCGGCACGCGCGGCTGTGGCGGGGCGGTAATGCTATCTGGCTTATCATCAAAGCCAAAGGGTGGATTGACCCAGTTACAGCCCAATTCTGCGAGGACTGTGGCTTCGGAAACCGCTCGCCGATAACCCAACCATTCCTCGGTACTAATCCCCCACTGACGAGAGATATACAAATCTTCTTGCTGATAAAAAACTTCGGGGATGCTATCGAGGAGGGGATGTAGATTTTGCCCGTAATGAATCATCACCCTCCCGACGTTGATTAGATAGCAGTAGGCGATTTCATGATGGCTGGGCGCGATTTGGGAGCCATCCGTAGCGAGGACGGTTTGCTGCGCTGGCGGTGCGGCAATATCGATACAAGTATCGAGCAGTTCGACGGGAATTGAAGTGTTGAAAAACAGTCGATTGCTCCACTGTTTGTGGATTTCGGCTAGCTCTACTTGCCGCTCGATGGCTTGCTGGAGTGATGATGTCGCCAATTTTAGCCGTTGCTGATTGGCGGTATTTTCCCGCACCAGATGTTGTCCGATCCCAGGTAATTGTTTCGCAACCTTATTAATATCTAGCATTGATGACGAGTGGGGAGTTGGGGAGATAGAAAGTTGTCAATTCGGGCGCGTATTACTCCTGACGACTTTCTGCCCTAAAGCCTAAAGCCTAACCCCTTCCTAAAACAAGTGACTGGCAATCGCCGAGCTGCGATAGAGAATAACTTATCACATAAGCAACTTCTCGATCGACCTTCAGCAATTACCAGCCACTAATATTGATGTCACCTAACTAATCGTCAGTCATGGTTGAGACACCAATCAAAAACTACCAACCTTTTTCGGATTGCGCTAAGACATAGGTAGCAACGTCTTCGATTTGAGCAGCACTGAGTCTACCACCAAAAGCAGGCATCGCATTTTTGCCTTTAGTTACCTGAGTTGTAATCGCAGCAACCGTGTTCATGCCATAAGTCGCGAGGGCTTCTTTTTTCAGGTTCTTGTTTGCCATGATGACATTGTTGCCACCAGCATGACAAGCCGCACAATTGGCACTAAAAATTTTGGCACCGTTAGCTACCTCAGCAGCCGACGCCGGACTAGTAAATGCGATTGTAAATAGAGCGATTGCTACTGTGAAAATCGAAATCAGCTTTTTCAAAACGGTTCTCCTTCGATCTAAAATTAAGAAACATATACTACCAATCACCCATTGTACCCAATTTTTGGGGGTACGATCGGTAAAAGTACCTATTTTGTATTGAAACTTTAACAATTTGGGGTTTGGGTACTCTTGTCATGCCTACTGTCAAGCGCCAGCGGGAGCGACAGTAGGAGCAACTAGCGACCGGAGACGATCGAAATGATGATTATCGCTTCAACCATCTTCAAAATCCCGATCCGAGCGGGGATTATCTGACTGTTTTACCGCCACCCCACTGCTCGCCGAGAATTTTGGGCTGCATGAGGATGTGTCCGGCGATCGCATACATGTCATCTTCGGATAGATTCTTCATTTCGGTGAAGATATCGGCACTATCCATGCTCGGGTGCAACTCGGCAATTAGAGTTTCGCCGTCGTAGGTAGTTGGATGGTGCATGTAATCTACTAACGCTACAATATTGTCTCGCGCTGGTGTCGCTCCGGATAAGTCCACAGGACTTAAACCTACGTTAAAGTCAGTTTTGGTGACGCCGCCAGCATGACATTGCGCGCAAGTCGAGGCAAACAGTTGTCTGCCTTGGTTGACTTGTTTGAGATTGAGCGTGGCAGTTTCACCGTCTGGATTCAATTTGACTGTGCGCGTTGCTGCATCGAGTTCGATGGCGTTAGCACTGGTAACTAAGGTTTGGAATGCAAACAATATGGTTGCCACCGCCAGCAACAGGAATCGCTTGAACATGGTTCTCCCTCGAAAAGATAACTTTAAATTAGATGATAATTACACAACACAGCTAAACTCAAGACCGAAGCCACAGCTATCTTATATTACCTATATCATCTCATTATCTAGACCACAGGATCTCAATATTTCCTCATAAAGTAAATAAAAATTTACAAT
>NZ_JANLWO010000686.1:0-3113 GCF_031364565.1 Chamaesiphon sp. OTE_20_metabat_361 | reverse complement strand
CAAAACTATACTCCCCCCGTCGCTTAGAGTGCCGCTACCAACGAGGATCGCATCAGCAGCAGCGATTTGTGCTTCTAAGTGAGCGTAATCTCGATCGGAGCTAAATGTCGGGGGTGATTTTGCCGCATCCGAAATCTTTCCATCAGCGGTCATTGCTAAAACAAGAGTTGTTTTCATCACGATCTATTCAGGAAAGATTATCGAAATTTAATCGTCGTTACCAATCTGAGATCCGATCTCCCAATTTACAAAATGTGTAATTCCCTAAAGCCTAAATTCAGCAATGCTACTCAATCAATACAGCCGCTTTAATACATAATCAGTCAGATCTAATAAAGCTTGAAGTGAAGTTGAAGGGGGTAAATCGGCTATTTGTGCTAGAGCTAACTGGGCGTGGTGCTTGGCTAATTCCCGAGATTTGGCAATTCCCGTACTGTTGCGGACTAAACTCAACGCCGCCGCTAGATCCGCTGGATCTTCAAATTCAGTCGCGATGAGGTCGATTAGTTGGGGATATTCCTGCATCGCAAACAATGTCGGTGCAGTTAAATTTCCACTTGCTAAGTCCGAACCCGCTGGCTTGCCCAGCACTTCATCTGAAGCTGTAAAGTCGAGGATATCATCAACAATTTGGAAGGCTAGTCCCAAGTTTCGCCCATACACATATAACCGTTCGCAAGTTGCCATTGGCGCATCGCTAAGTACGCCCGCAGCCCTAGCACTATTGGCGAGGAGGGAGGCAGTTTTGTAATAACTTTTCTCTAGATATGCTTCAATCGAGAAATCTGTCTCAAACGCATTCAAGCCCTGCTGAATTTCGCCTTCAGCTAAATCCATAATCACCTGTGAGAGCAGTTTGACTACTTCGAGGTTATCGAGGTTGGCTAGGTACCAAGACGACTGTGCGAAGAGGAAATCACCAGCTAAGACGGCGACGCGATTGGTAAATCGACTGTGAACTGTTTCGATCCCCCTCCGGATGTCGGCTTCGTCTAGAACATCATCGTGAACCAGACTGGCAGTGTGGATCATCTCAGTAATTTCGGCGAGGCGGCGGTGGCGCGGTGTAATTTCTTCGTCTGGCATTGTTGCACGGGCAACTAGCAAGACGATTGCCGGACGTAAGCGCTTGCCCCCAGCTCCGAATAAATGTTCGGCGGCTGCATATAAAATTGGGTGACGGGCACCGACGAGCTTTTTGAGGTTCTCCGTTAAGGCTTGTAAGTCAGCTTCAACAGGAGTAAATACGGATTTCACTGAGGTCATCGATCGAGCGGCTCAGAGGATGAGTTTACGAAAGTTTACATATATTCTAAGCTATTTTTCCTCTACATAGGGAATAGGAGCTAGGGATTAGGGATTAGCGAAAAGTGCGTTCTTGGGGTTTCCCCTGTCTTGACGCACACAAACGGGAGGGAACCTCCCGTTCGATGCGCCGCAAGTAAAGCACCTTTTCAAGACAGGGATTAGGGGATTAGAGAATAGGGGGATTAGGAAACTGGTACTGTTGGGAGAATTATCTGCTGGACTGAGGGTTGAGTGGGCAGCCATTGAGTGGCAAGCTGGGCAAATTGAGCCGGATTGCCACTGACAACAAAGGTCGTCGGTTGCGCGAGGAGATGGCTTTGAAGTCCCAGGAGATTGAGTTCTCTAGCCGCCGCTGCGACTACTGCAATGGCTGGATTGACAAATTGGACGCTCATCGGTACAAATTGCCGCAAAATTGGTTCGAGGTGCGGATAATGGGTGCAGCCGTAGACGATCGTATCGACAGATCGATCGAGTAGCGGTTGTAGATATGCTTTAGCAATTGCGAGCGTGTATGGCTCGGCTAAGCGATTAGTTTCAATTAACGGGACGAATTCCGGACAAGCAACCTGCCAAACTTGAGCGAGGGGATTGGCTTCCTCAATTGCACGTAGATAAGCATTGCTATTTACGGTCGCTGGGGTGGCAATCACCCCGATCCTTCGTCCTAGCCTTGCTGCGGCTCTGGCACCGGGCAAGACCACACCCAAAATGGGTAAATCGTATTCATTTCTAACGGTATCCAATGCCAATGCCGAACTGGTGTTACAAGCGACGATCGCCATCTTAACGCGCTGCGACACCATCCAATCCAACGTTTGGCGGGTAAAGTGCAAAATCTCTGCCGCACTGCGGGTACCATAGGGTACTCGCGCCGTATCCCCAAAGTACAACACTGATTCATGAGGAAGTTGGCGATAGATTTCTTGCAAAACTGTCAATCCCCCCACGCTACTATCAAACACGCCAATTTTGTGAACTTTGTCTGACTGGAACGGCGGAGCGGGAGTGAATCGGTTTTGCATATAGTTGTCGTGCAAATAGTAAGTGATTTCCGTGCTTAGTTACGATCTCTGATGTATTGAATGATGCCTTTAGCGATGCCTTCTGCCATCACTTTTTGATAATCATCGCGGCGGAGTCGAGCCGATTCCGCTTCGCTAGTCAAGTAACCAGTTTCGACTAGAATAGCGGGAATGGTCGATTTGCGCAAGACGAGAAACCGCGCCGATCTAACGCGTCGATCGTTGAGATAGAAACCGTTTTTATTGACGTAATCGACCACTGTGCGATGCACGGTATCCGCAAAGGATTGACCGATGTTGTAATGATATATTTCTAAGCCATTGACATCAGGACGATTATCGATCGAGTTGGCATGAATGCTCACAAATAGCGTTGCACCCGCCTCGCGGGAGATAGCGACGCGTTCGTCCAAACCGACAAAGTAATCACCGTTGCGGGTCATTTTAACCGCAATTCCTTGTTTTTCTAAGATCTCCGCCACGCGTTTGGCAACGGGTAAAATCACATCGACTTCTCGCAAGCCACCCAGACCGATGGCTCCCGGATCTCTACCGCCGTGTCCGGGGTCGAGCATGACTAGCACTCTGCCATTATTCGTCCGGACTGGGGGCGAAGTGTCTTGCTTGGGCGTCGGGCGAGTAGCAGTGGGTACAGGGATGGGTACTGTAGCCGGACGGGTGGCAATCCGACTAGTAGGGGTGCCAGTTTGGAGATAAACCCACCGACTGTCCAGATATTGCCGCACCATATCGACTTTGACACCATCAGCTCGCCGCACC
>NZ_JANLWO010000670.1:0-8783 GCF_031364565.1 Chamaesiphon sp. OTE_20_metabat_361 | reverse complement strand
AAATCCCCTCCTCGGAGGGGTGCCCGAAGGGCGGGGTGGGTAGATCTCCGCAACCCCCCACACCTAAGCAGGTGGAGTCAAATCGGGGAGCGGCTCATTAAACCACTTCAACGAGAGTTCGTTTAACTTGCCCGATTCCTTCATCGCCGTGATGACAGCATCGACTTTGGCGACTAACTGAGCATCACCCTTGCGGATGCCCACATAGCAAGGCGAATTTTTCATGATGTATTTCTTCTCGATTTTTTGGGCGGGATTGTCTTTGGTAATCTTGGCAGCAACGACGTTACCAGTCGCAATTAAGGGCACTTGCCCAGAAACGAGTGCAGCCGCCGTGAGACTGTTATTTGCAAATCTTTTGACAGTAATTGTTTCGGACGAAAGTTTCGAGAGTTCTAAGTCTTCTAGCGATCCTTGAGCGACACCGATTGTTTTCCCTTTGAGATCGTCGGCAGATTTTACAGCGGATTCTGGTAAACCATATACACCCGAAAAGAAGGGCGCGTAAGGTTGGGAAAAATCAATAATCTTGGCACGATCTTTGTTTTTGCCTAAACTAGAAATTACTAAGTCAGCTCGATCGGTTTGTAAGAATGGCACCCGATAGTTACCGATGACGGGAATTAGCTCTAGCTTGACTTTCAACCCTTTAGCAATCTCATTTGCCACGTCGATATCGTAGCCGCGTAGAGTCATTTTCGGACTCATCGAACCAAAGGGTGGGAAATCATCGGGAACCGCTACGCGCACCGTTCCCGCCGACACGATCTTAGCCAGAGTTTGTCCGGGGACTCCCTTCGGTGGCACGACTTCAGCCGTGTTGATAACTGCCATTTTGGTTGCCGAAGTGGACGAGCCGGAACAGGAAGCAATGCTGACCGAAATTAGCAGACTAGCAAGAAATAATCCGATCGCGCGATGCCAGCGATTGGGTAAAAATTCTTTGAATACTTTCAGCATGGTAAACCTCCTATGCTTTATAAGTCAGTTTCTGCTCCAATCGCTGGCTCCAAGCCGAGAGTGGATAGCACAGGGCAAAGTAGAGTAACCCTGCTAAGGAAAACACCAGCAGCGATTTTAAGGTGACGTTATTAATCTGAGTAGCGACGCGAGAAATCTCAGCAAAACCGATGACTGATGCTAGGGATGTGCCTTTGATAACTTGCACCAGAAACCCGACAGTAGGCGCGATCGACAGTTTCACCGCTTGCGGTAGAATTACCAGCCGGAGCTGCTTAAAATAGCCAAATCCCAATGCCGCCGAAGCTTCCCACTGTCCTCTGGGAATTGCTTCGATCGAGCCACGCCAAATATCTGCTAGGAACGAACTGGTAAATGTGGTTAATGCCACCGTCGCTGCTACCAGTGGCGATAAATTAATGCCAAACACCACCGAAATGCCAAAGAAAGCGAGAAACAACTGTAATAATAACGGCGTTCCTTCAAAGAACTCGATGTAAATTAAGCTCAACCATTTGACCCATCTAATCGAAGAAATTCTCATCATCATAATCCCAAAGCCAACAATGCCACCAACAACAAACGCGATCGACGATAAAATAATCGTCCACTTTGCCGCCACCACTAAATTAATTAAAATCTGGGATATAGTAAACTCTTCCATCTTCGTTCTCCTAAAATATTAACGGCGATACTTCGCAAACTCAAAAAATCGTCGCTCGATGATAAATGCCATCGCTTTAATCAGCCATACAATCGCCAGATAAATCAGCGAAATCGCAAAATAAATCTCAAAACTGCGAAAACTCCGTGCATTGAGAAAATCACCCACAAAGGTTAAATCTTCGGTAGCAATCTGCGACACCACACTAGTAAATAAAACGGCTAAAATTACCTGCCCCACCAGTGCCGGATAAATGTTTGCCAACGCTGGCAGCAAAATAATATGTCTAAAAATTGCCAATGGTTTAAAGCCCAGAGCCATTCCTGCTTCTACCTGTCCTTTAGGAATACTCTCAACACCCGCACGGACGATCTCTGTAGAATAAGCCCCAAAGTTTACCGCCAGCGATAAAATAGCTGCTTGTTCGGCTGTTAATTTAATCCCTAAATTGGGGATGCCAAAGAAGATGAAAAATAGCTGAATCAAATAAGGCGTATTTCTAATCACCTCGACATAAGTCAGCGCGATCGTATCTAGCAGTTTATTTTTTGATGTTCTAAAAATTGCCCCGATGATGCCAATTACTAGTCCGAATGCGATCGCGAGTAGTGATATTTTGAGGGTTAACCAGGCACCTGCAAATAATAGTCCGAGATTATCCCAGACGATCGAGAACTGAAAGGAGTAGCCCATAGTTCCTCACTGATTAGAACAATCAGAAATCTAGCTTAAATTAACCCGATCGAAGATCGGGTTAATTATTGTATACAGAATACACTAAGTGATTCGGGAAACTGATTTTGTATTTGGGATCACATTGTTAGCTACGTTCATCACCCGCCCGCGATTGAAATCGGGGCTAATGCTACAAAGTCCGCCTACGCGGACTAATCAGCTAGTCCGCGTAGGCGGACTTTGCATCACAAGCGGGGGTTTCCAACCCCACGGCTTACCTGGAGAATTTCTAAAAAGGCATACACCGCAGGCGGGTGAAGTGCTTCAGCCAAAATGGCTAGCCCGATCGTTCTAAAAAACGGCACTGGTAAATGATAAACCCGCACATTCGCCGGAATTGGTTCGGCGGCTAATCGCGGTAAAATTGTCGCCCCCAACCCTTGCGCCACCAACCGCACGATCGTCGCATCCGTCTCTACCTCATAAGCGATCGGCAAAACATAGCCCAAATCGCGGAGATGACGATGAATCGGCTGCATCATAATGGTAGCGATCGGGGGCATAATTAGCGGCTGAGATACCAATTCTGCCCACGTAATTTGTGGCTCCATGTCCGCCTTAAAACTTGGCGGACACAAAGCGACAAACTCATCTCGGAGCGTCTCCCAAGTTTGGAATTTGGCACTCGCAGGTAAAAAAGTCACCCCAATATCTGCGTCTCCTTGTTGCAAGGCGCGTTCGACTGCTAGATAATCCTCATGCTCGGTGACATTCACCGCAATTGCTGGGAAACGTCGATAAAAATCGCCAATCGCCGACGGCAAAATATAGGTGGCAATACTGCGAAACGATGCAACTCTGACTTGTCCGCCTTTGAGCACCCTGACTGCTATTGCGGCTCGATCGATCGCTTCAGCATGTCGATCGATTTCGCGGGCGTGGATGACAATTTCCGCGCCTACAGCAGTCAATTTTGCGCCATGCCGCCCTCGCAAAAATAACACCACCCCTAGATGCTCTTCCAAAGCCGCGATCGCATGACTGACAGCCGACTGGGACATATTCAACTCTAGAGCCGCTTCGCTAAAATTGCCGCGATCGGCGATCGCTACCAAGATCCGAAGCTGAGACAATTTTATCTGGTTCTGAGAATTTGCTTTGGTCACAGTATCGAATCTGCTCATGTAAGCGATGCAAGCTAGTTTTTGTATCTTACAATACAGTTATTTATATTAAAGAGGTAAACAGAATTCAACTCTAACGAACGATGAAATTACCAATGACTGCGATTCATTCCACTCGATCGACTGCTAAGACAACACCACCGTCCAGAAATTTACGAGCGTTCTATTTAGAAGTATCCGAGCTGTGGCAAACCCTCGTTGCACATGCCGCCGGAACTGGCGAACCGCGCGTGTGGAAAACTCAGACTGAAAATGGTTGTCAATGGAACGCCTACGATCCCAGCACCCACCAAACTCTGCGCCAAGTTTCTAGCCAAGAATTACGTGTTTGGTTAGAAAACAGACACTATAACATTCGCTAATCGCGCTGTCAGACAGCATTTTGAGCTTGTTGAATCTGCTTTAGCTCGGAGACAACACGCGATCGACTGGCGATTAAATGCTCCTGAACTGCTGTCACAGCTCGATCGGCATCGCGCTCCAAAATCGCATCGTAAATCTGGCGATGCTCCCAGCGAACTTCTAGCACTGCTGGATTGCTGAGCATCGTTTGAATGCGGAGCAAAATCATTTTATCGAATAATCGATCGAGTAATGACACCAGCCATTCATTCTGAGATCCTTCGGCAATCTCTCGATGAAATTGATAGTCCAAGTCTAATAATTGAAAGCTGGTTAGTTTAGTTGGTTTGGCATTAAGTATTTTCTCGGCTTTATGAATCAATTGCTCGATTTGTTGCAATTGTCGATCGCTAGCATTCAGACATGCTGCTCTGACGGAAACATTTTCTAATGCTAACCTGCACTCATACAGCTTGCTGGCATCTTCGCTGGTAAATGTAGCGACTTTCAACATGCCGCGCTCTTCGACGACTAAATCGGCTTGCTGGAGCTGATGCAAGGCTTCGCGAATTGGGGTGCGGCTGACTTGGAGCTTTTGGGCGAGTTGTGTTTCTACGAGCCTTTGCCCCGGCATCAGTTCGCCAGACAATATAGCACTACGCAGGGCTTGATAAGCCTGCTCTTGCAGAGACTGAGGTCGTTGGAGCGAACGTGAAGATAACGACAAAGCAAGTGTTCCTCGATGTAAAACTAGACCCAAACTAGCGGATTTGCGCTCGTCGGGTTCCCCGACGGTTTAGCAAACCAAGTGACTGAAAACGCCCTGCATAGCAATGAATGTACCGATTGCTACAAATACTCGCCTAAATTCATTGTATACAGAATACATGCTTTGCGGTGGCGATCGATAAACTCGATCGAGCCTAGTCTTCCAATCGTTTCACAATTTGAGGAGTCGGATCGTGGTCAAGCTAAATTTAGTCACAAGTTTGATTGTAACAGCTTCGATGCTGGCAGGAATGGGCGCGATCGCCGCCCAGAGCAAGGCGACAGATGTATTGCCCTCTCAGGAGCCAATTCCAAAAATACTACCATCGATTGCCGATTCGCAAATTGGTGCGCCCATCCGTTCGACAGAGGGGATATCTGGATCTCCATCTACCGTGCCAATTCCCAAATGGGCATTGCCAGCATTACGACAACTCGACGATCGCTATAATTGTATCGAAGAAAGTACCGATCTAGATCGCGGGGTAACGCGGGCAAAATTTGCCGAACGATTGAATATTTGCCTGAGTCTGGCGAATGAATCGATCCCAGTGCCAACACCAGCTACAAAAGCAGAGCTAGAAACGATCCAAAAACTTCAGGCTGAATTTGCCACAGAATTAACTGCTTTGCGTGGACGAGTAGAGGCAATTGAAGCTAAAACAGAAATATTAAAGCAGCAGCAATTCTCCGCCACAACCAAGCTTAGTGCCCAAGTTTGGGTCAACTTTACAGGTGCATTTACTAGCAATAGTATTACTGCTGAAAGATCGCTAGCTCAAGGCGGCACCAATGCCTTTATCCCGCCTGCACGAGTCAATGGAGTACCGACTCGCGTCCAGCTTAGGGATACAAATCCGACAGTTAGTAACTATCTATTTCTGACCCTAAATTCATCATTTACAGGTAAAGATATGCTGGTGACGCAACTCGTCGCTGGTAATGCAAACTCGCCAGCAAACCAATTAGTTTCATCGGGGTTTTTTAATACTTGGGGTGTGCCAATTACCGACCAAACAGGCACACCTCAAGCTGGCTCGAATGCAGTTTATTTGCGCGAGTTATCTTATTCTTTTCCGATTAACGATCGCGTCAGAGTTTCAGTCGGCCCCCGGTTGAATACCTACCGTTATTTCGACCAAAACCGCTTTACTAATTTCCTCACTGGTGCGGGTAGTTTCAATTCTAGTGGAAGTACATTATTTGCGGCGATCGATCGCGGTTCTGGCGCGGTTGTCTCTTGGAATATTAGCCCCCAGTTTCGGTTTAATGCTGGCTATTTGGCAGAGAACACCGAATTTTTGAGTGCGGCAAATGGATTTAACACATCTAGCAATCCCGCCGCAGGTTTATTTGGCAGTACCAATCAAGTCATCGGCGAACTGGCATATTCACCCAGTAAAGACCTAAATCTAAAATTATTGTACTCGCGATCGCTCATCCGTCCCTACAATGGATTTATCGGTGGAGCAGTGGGCGAACCATTGCCCTACGGCTATGCCGACGATGGCTTTGGAGGCCGATTAAACGACGCGCCCGCCGATACCTTCGTTGCCAATTTTGACTGGCTCTTGACGCCGCAGGTGGGTGTATTCGGGAGATATTCTTACGGCAATACAGGGATTATTCCTGTCAATTCAGCCCGTGCGGGTGGCAATACAACCGTACAGTCGATTCAATTGGGGTTGGGATTTCCCGATTTGGGCAAGAAGGGGGCATTGGGCACGATCTCCTACTTGATACCTCACAGTTATCTGGGTGGGCGCGAATTCCTGCTCTCTGGTGGTGGCGATGGTGGTAAGCAACAAGAATTAGAAGTTGCTTACTATTATCCAGCTAGTGAAAATATCGCGATCGTCCCGGCATTTTACGCGATCTTTAACCCCAACAATTTTCAGACTAATTCCCCTGTCTACATCGGCAATGTGCGAATGCAGTTCAGCTTCTAGATTAGCCGATCGCAAAGTCCACGCTCAAACGAAAGTCAGGCTTTAGGCTTTAGACTTTAGGGAAAACTATAGATGAAAACAATGCTAGGAAAGATTTTGTTTTTACTTTTGCAAGAGGAGGTCTAATGACTTCAAGATAAAATTTGCTGACTTTTGGCATCGGGCTTGAGTGCGAAAGTCGCGATCGAAATACCGATAATCGCGAGAATTGCTGTCGGAATGAAAGCATTAGTATAGCTACCGAAAATATCTTTAGCACTACCCGCAACTAGGGTACCCAGCAAAGCTCCTGCCCCGTAAGCGGTAAAAACGATGCCGTAGTTTTTGGTATAGTTGACAGGATTAAACATCGATAGCGTTGCTGTTGGTGCGATCGCCAGCCATCCGCCCAAAGACAGCCACAGTAAACTAAAGGCGAAAAAGTAATTGACAACTTGACCTTTGCCAGTATTTAACATCACGATCGAGGCAATTAAAATCATCACATAAGAGATAATTGCCGCCATTTTGGGCTTGAGTCGATCGGTCAACCACCCGAATAAAGGGCGACCGACACCGTTAAAGATCGCAAAAATCGATACCGCAGCAGTAGCCATGCTGGGGTCGAGTCCGACGACTTCCTTGCCTACATTGCTAGCAATCCCCACCGCCATCAAGCCAGCCAGAGTCCCGATCGCATAGCAGATCCACAGTGCAAAAAAGCTCGGCGAACTCAACAACCGATCGGGTTCGGCATCCGTGGGGCTAGCCGCAAACTGGGGGCTGGGCTGCCAATCTGTGGGCGGAAATCGAAGCTGAGTAGCAATCGCTAATAGGATCGCCGTAAAAGCCACACCAAAAATTCTAAACGTGTTGTTGATGCCATAAGTATCGATCAGCAACCCAGCTAGTGGTGCGGTAATCAACGGAGATAGACCGAATCCAACTACAGTTAGACCGACAGCTAATCCTTTGCGATCGGGAAACCATTTAGCCGTAACCGCAATCGGTACGCCATAGACAATCCCAATCCCAGCTCCAGCAATCAGACCGTAAGTAATCACCAATAGGGGAATGCTATTGGCAAAGCTGGATAGAAAATACCCCAAGCCTACAATCGTCCCCCCGACAGCAGTTACTTTCGCCGCACCATAGCGTTCGATATATCTACTCGCGATCGGCATCAAAATGGCAAATACTACTAGTAGTGTGGCAAAGGGTAGCAAGGTATCTGTTGCGCTAATTGTGATTCCTTGCTTGGTTAAAGCTGTTGTCAGTGGCTTGCGAAAAATGCTCCAGGAATAGACTGTACCCAAGCAGAGCATCGCGGTAATACCGAGCGGTAAAAATAGCCATCGACCTTGCCGAGCGGGTAAGCCAAATAGTTGCAGATCGTTCATGATATGTTTTACTTTAATGGTGTGGATGGATTTATCGTGACAGTTGTGCAACATGGACAAAAGATCGATTGAAGGCGATCGCCGTTGGCACGATCGTCAATGTCCACCTGACTGAACTATATATTACTCCGATCCGCTCGCTCGTTGGCGTAGCCTACCGTAGGTAATTGGCACTAGATAATTATCCGCAACCCGCCAAAGTTAGTATGGCGATCGTTATTATGGTTTACACTCGCCCAAAAGTGCTCCAGCGAAAACTCATCCTAAAGCAAATCGATATTCACCTTCAACGCTGGATTATTCTCCCATCTGTCCCCCACGTGGGCATAAATCGCCGTAGTCCGGGGATCTGCATGTCCCAACAAATCCTGCACCTGCCGCAACGTTGCCCCATTCCGCAGGGCTAATGTCCCCGCAGTATGCCGCAAACTATGCGCCGACAGCGTCCGCCCTTCCATATATTTGAGATTCGTCGCCTGAAGATATTTATCCACTACCTGTCGAATCCCCCGTCGCGATAATCGCTCCCCTCGCCCGTAATTACTAAGATTAATCAGCAGCGGACTATCCACCATCCAATCAAATCCATGCTCCCGCCGCGTTGTTAAATACTGCTCTAATATCTGCGCTAATTGGGGTGTCAATGGCACCACCCGCGTGTGTCGCTTACTACTGACTTTCAACCCAACCTTCTGGCCCTGACGTACCACATCGCCGATATTCAGCCGATGCATCTCGACAGTGCGCGTCCCTTCGAGCGTCATCACGCCCAGTAATAATTTATCCCGCAAGGTTTTCAAGGACCCGCAACTCTCGATCGATTGCAATAGGAGGGTAGCCTCGCCCTGTTCGAGATAGGTAA
>NZ_JANLWO010000376.1:0-2261 GCF_031364565.1 Chamaesiphon sp. OTE_20_metabat_361 | reverse complement strand
CTGAAATCTGCCCCGGCAATGCTGGTTAAATGCTCCATTTCGACGCCAGTAAGATCGGCAGCGCGGAGATCGGTACCTTCGAGATTGACGCCATTTAAACCAGCGTTGCGGAGGGATGCACCTGTCAGGAAGGCTCTTTGTAGTGTCGCACCGCTCAATCTGGCTTCTTGGAGATTGGCACCTGTCAAGTCGGCACCGCTGAGGTAGCTACCCAACAGATTTGCACCGCGCAGATCGGCATGGCGGAGGTTGGCGGTATTGAGATAGGCTCCGTTGAGAGCGGCACCAGGTCCGATCGCGCCGGATGATTTGTAGGCAAATCCGGCGCTCCAGATGGTACGATCGTCGTAGCGGGCAACTTGTAATTTCGTGCCTGTGAGATTTGCGTCAGTGAGATTGGTACTGTAGAGTTGAGCGCGATTGAGATAAGCTTTTTCGAGATTGGCACCGCTGAGATTGGCATCGGTAAGATTTACTCCTCGCAAGTCGGCACCACTGAGATCGGCACCACTGAGATTAGCGCCGCTAAAATTAGCACCGATCGAGTTTAACCCGTGCAAGTTGGCACCCGCTAGCTTGGCACCGCTAAAATCAAATCGATACAGATCGAATCGATCGAGCGACTTTCCGGCATGGATGGCTGCTAAAATTTCTGATAAGGCGATCGCAGAATCGTTCAAGGTTGCTTTATCTAACTCGTTATTAATAAACTCTATAGTGGAACGGTCGGTTTAAGCAATCGTCGTCCACTAACATTCACCAATCACCAGTCATTAATCTACCCATGTCACTAATTGCACCGATGACGATGATGGACTTCTTTCGCAAGAGCGAGGGGACTTGGCTGACGCTGCGGGCGGTACATCATTTCGATTTGGTAGAGGATGAGTCAGGCGAGTCAAATTTGATCGTGCGCGTTGTCGAGCAAACCGATCCTAAAGTAGCAGCGATCTGCGAGCAACAATCAATCGATCCCGCACGGGCGATGGGTGGGGGACTATTTATGTGGCAAGCCAATCTCGATGAAGCACCGCCAAATGCCGATTATGGCGCGGTGTTAATTGATGTCCCCGATGATGATACCAAACGATCGGGTAAATTGATTCGCGATCGCGGCTATGTTGAAAAGATTCCGGTGATCTCGCGGTATTGGTTTGGGCAAGATGGGATTTTGACGATCGAGACTGAATATGATAACAATCAAGGGCAAGAACGGTGCTGGTTTATCACTGACGATTTTCGGGTGCGCGTCAGTAGTGTCAGAATGATGAATGGCGTAAACCTAACTACCTACTGCTCGGAGCGCCGCTGTATCGAGGATAATACTCTTCAGCAAATGATCGATCTCAATTTAGCTAGAGCCTAATTTTCATGGCAATTTGTGGACTTAGGAAACAGATTCTAATTTTGTAGAGTGGGCACTGCCCACCAATACATAGTCGCTCTAATTCGATAAGTTTTAAATGTATTCGATCGCCAGTTTGTGCGTGATTGTTTGAAGGTAAAAGGTAAGAGGTAAAAGGTAAGAGGTAATGGAGCAATTCTTCATCTCCCCGTCTCCCCGTCTCCTCATCTACCCTCTACCCTCTATCTACATACTATCAATCCTAGCCCTCAGTCGATCTACCAGAGTGCTGACTGGCATATTCAACCAATTTTTATTGCGTTCGCGATCGAATTTTCGCAAGAAAGCCCCGTAAGTCCGTAATTTAATCGCTGACTTGTGATTGAGTTCGCGTTTGCGGTTTTGTTTTTGGGGATTGTGAAAAAATTCTCGATCTTGACCGATGATTAATAAGCCGTGCACGTTATTAGGCTCGACAGATTCATTCAGTTTATTTGCTACTAAAATTTTAGCTAAATTACTCATGCAATAATTCAATCGATCGAATGAGACTTTTGCTGTCTTCGTCAATTGTAAACTATCGTCCCATGTCTGCTCTTGAGGGCCAGCTAGCACGATCGCATACCAGCTTACACCTTTAGTTTGATGATAGCAACCGCAGATGTAATCGGGACGATTATTTTTGTCTAAGATTAGATTAGTTGATAAAAAATAAATTTCTTGATAATCAATATAAGATTTTAGTAAATAAGCGCACAAGGAAATATTCAGATCTAGGGTACCTTGAATCTCGCTAATTTTACTATTGATACTAACTCGATTTACTAAAGTTGCAATCTCATGACGATCGACCCGAGTGGGATCTACTTGAAATGGTTGGAGGTGTTGGAGCAGCATATATTAATTCGGAACCCGA
>NZ_JANLWO010000649.1:0-7312 GCF_031364565.1 Chamaesiphon sp. OTE_20_metabat_361 | reverse complement strand
GGCTACGCCAACGACAAAGCCGAAAATGCTGCCACCCTTTTCGGTGGACTAGCAGCCAAGATGGACAAAGATTTCCAGCTCCAAGTCAGGCTGTTTCTCAACATCAAGCGGGATTTCAAAGACACTACCCCAACGGCTATTTTAGTCAAGGAATATGCCCACCGCTTCCGGGCGGAGATCTGGCCAGGAAAGAGACTTCCAGATATATTCTACGACCCGTGATTACCTCCGGTAGGCTACGCCAACGTTAGAGATTGGCGGTCGCACGAGAGCTTGTCTCCATGCAGAATGCGTAGTCATCGATGAGGAATATCTACTGGTGACTTCGGCGAATTTTACGGAAGCTGCACACGATCGAAATATTGAGGCTGGGGTGCTGTTGAGAGATAAGTCAGCGGCGAAGGCTTTGAGCGATCGATTTGAGACTTTGGCAGCACGGCAAATCTTATAGCAATTGTCGATCGAATAAGGTAGCAATAATAACCTATGCAATCAATCCTTTTTCTCTAATGATCTCCATTGCTCGATCTTCTCCAATTTTCTGACAAAGAATTTTATAAGCATTAGATTTAATGATTGCGGAAGGATGATCGAGTGCATCTGTCAAGGTTTGGATAGGGAATTCTATGCTTTTTACACGCTCCCATTGTGGATCGGCAGGCACTTGAGGAATGCTCCGACATAGAAATAGATCGGCATTAGATAGTCGATCGCAAGCCCAATTAAATTTATCTAAATTACCTGTTGGATTTGCAAGTATAAATTCAATCTCATCTAAATCTTCATAATGAAAATGTCGCTCTAGTCGATCTAAAAGAACTTTTGCTTCAGTTGCTAATTTCTGACGATCGAGATCCATCGCAACAATTGCACCTTCGATTACAGCATTAACTACTTCTGGTATGGGGTATTGTCCTATAGCCTCCCACTCTTGAATACCAGTGTCCCAATAACCCATACCTTTTGTAAGGATACCTAGAAGAACAAAATGCTGTGGAGTATTATCTGGCAATATAGATATTGATGAGTATTTTAAAACACGAATAATTGATTCTAAGAATAATCGATCGGTGCTTTTGTTTTGTTGCTCGGATTTTAATTTCCCCAGCTTTACTTTTGCATCTGAAATCAATCGCTCAAAATTTCTTATAAACGCCATAGGATCGTATAAATCGAACAGTATTCGTCTCGAAGTCTTACACAATTCTTTCTGTGTTACTTTTTGGCTCAAATGAGTACTTTTGTTTTCCAGTGTTCTTGATGACTCGATTAATTTTTTCGAGACAACTTCTCGTAAATTATCACTTTTTTTGACGGCAACCACTAGATCGAAACTTTTTTTCATCCGATGACAATTTTCGAGAGATGGCTGTTCTTGCAATAAAAATACGAAAGATTTAATTAAAAACTGTATTTTAAGATTGTCGATTCTAGGCCGAAGTGAAAATATATTTTTGCTTGGTGAAGAGCATTGCCTCTTCTGTTCAGCCTCAAGAATAATTTTATCAATTTGTTCTTCTATCTCATTTACATCGAAAACACATTCATTTCCAGATCCAAGCGAGAGCGTAATGGCAGCTAATCTTGTCCATGACTGAGAATGCAGAAGATAAGGTTGTGAGACAGTACCAATTAATTCAGGAGCATTTAAAGATAAGGAAAGTAATATATCCGCCGTTTTGAAAACAATCGATTGCGTAGGCGATTCTAAACCATTTTTCAGTCGTTCGATAACTTTTTTGACTAATTTAACTGGAGAATCGGTAGATTTTCTCAGTACTTCTACCGCAAACAAAATTTCGTTAAATTTATTTTCATCTTCATCCTCTACTTGTTGAAGTAAAAAATTGATAATAGTTTCTGCTTTACCTAAATCAGCCGCGAATAAAATAGATTCTCTCCATCTGTAATTTTGTTTTGCTTTCCGTAAGCACTGAGGGAAGTCATGAGCATTCTCTATATCTATGGCAAATAGAGTAGGCTCTCTCCACATATGATTTTGATTGACTTCTATTAACCATTGATAGAAGTTATTATCTTCCATCTCACAAGCATAACCTCCTGCTGCATATTCACCTATTGTGAGATGTAAGAAAACTATCACATCATCACACCCAATGTTGATGCGTTCTAAAATACGCCGCTGCTCCCAAAACAGTACCCCTTTTTTTGCTTGATTTTTTGCTTCTAATGATGGGACATTCAATTCATACTCCAATTTTTCGCCTACATTATTCCAAAGCTCTCTTTCTGAACATTGAGGATTATTGAGTAGTTCCCATCCTACTATCTCAATAATACGTTTTGCAGTTGGTTCTTCGAGTGAGATTGGGTCTTTATCCTGTAATAGTTGCTTGTAAGCAAGATCGATAATTTTCTCATATAGTTTTGCCCTGTTTTGAATTGGTTCGTCATGCTCTCGAAAGATCTGAATTAGGAATCCTAATAACAAAGGATTTTTAGCTGCAAGCGAGGTACTTTCACTAGTCTGAAGCCAACTCTTAAACTTGGCTTCATCAAATGAATCTCCCAATAATCGTTTGGCAAATTTTATAGTATCTGAATCTTCTAAGGGTAGTAGTTTTAGAAGTTGCCACCCAGGAAGATACTCTGGTTCAGAATCAATACGAGTTGTGACAATAATTCTAGTCGTAGATTGTCCATTTGCCCAATCCCGTAATTTTTCGGATATGACTGCTCGATTGTCGCCACATTCATCTAATCCATCAGCAAGTAGATAATCAGGTTTGCTCAGTGCAAACTGAGACTGTTCTAAACTAAGAGAAGAATTGCCAGCCGCAGCTCTCAAGATTGCATCTTCAAATTCGTTACTACCTAATAGCTTGCAAACAGAGGGAAGGCGGACTCGTAAAACTGTTTTTCCTAAGCTAGCTAAATGATGTGATAAATATTTGGTAAAAGTGCTTTTACCGCTACCTGGTTCACCTGCAACAATGCTCAAAGGGTAGAGTTCAGGAATAAATTTTGCGTTGAAAGGCTCTTGTTCCCCACTGTATTGTTTTGCTCGTAATGAAAGCCAATCGCTTTGCATTGAAAACTTTTCACGAATCCCTGGCACAATCAGATGAGAGGTGGTCTCTTGAAGCCATGTTCTGTAAATTTCCGAGATAACAGCCGGATTTTGTTTGTCACTGGCTAACTGAATAGACTCGTTACTCAATAATCTTGCCCATGCAGTGGCATCACGACGACCTCTGTTAGTAGTTAGATTTAACCCTTCTCCCCAAAATATTTTCCATGCTGTGCTGGCTTGATTTTGATTCTCCAAAACTTGCGGGAGCATTTTACAGGCAGATTCTGAGTTTTGTAAGCCATCATCCAGATCGAGGACACGAATTGAAAGTCGTCTAAACAGATCTGGCTCAGAAGAGATATTAGACTCAGAAAGTTTCTGCTGAAGCTCTTGAGTAATTGTTTTTAATCTATCTGTCCGTCCTTGTCCAAGTCGCTGGAGATCTTTTCGTAACTCTTCTCGAATAACTTTGCTGGCTGTCGAATCAGTCAAGAGAATGCCATAGAGTGAGGGATTTTCTTGAAGACCCTGAGCTAGTTTAACAATCGGTTCCCACAGCTTGTTTTTTTGTAAGCCATGTTTAGCTTGTAACTCTATAATGATCCCGTTTTGAAGCGTAATTGCAAGATCGTCTCCAGCTCCACCCGTCTCTACAGCAACAGAAACAGGTATATCGTCTGCTGTGTCAATCCAACCCAGCTTTTGCTGAGTCAAGATATGCACAGCAACATAGGCTGTTGCCCTCGCTTGATACTCATAGCCACCACCGCCACCGCTTCCACTCATTTACCGATTTTTATGTTCTCCTTTCATAAATTATGCACGATCGATAACAGGTGGAGATTATCAAGCTTCTGGCGAAAATCAGTAATCAAACTCAACCTTTCCAGGTGATTCCTCCGCTTCCCAGCCTTCTGATACATCGATCGATACATCCGATCGAACCACTGGAGGAAGTATCCTGAATTCGGCTGCTCCGAGCCATACACGGTCGAGATTTTGCTCGTTCTACACCAATTCTGCCAAAATCTTGGTAACTTCGCCTTGATGATGCCGCCTGTTGTCATCGTACCGCGTCAAAGTATTCAGATCCGCATGACGGCTCAATTTCTGCACCCTCCGCGTATCCCCATTCGTCGCATCCAAAGCCGCCGTAATCGCACTGTGACGGACACGGTGGGGACTCATCACCTTGTATATCCCCGCTGCTGCACTCGTCTCTCTGACGAGATTATAGATCGCATTCCCGCTCAGTCGATGCCCCTTCGTCGCCCGATCGAGCGTACAAAATAACGGCTCGCTGGCTTTACATTTCCCCCGCAATTCCAACCACGCCTGAATCGCCTGTACCGACTGACGGCTGAGATCGACGGGTTCCCGCTGCACCTTCCCTTTCCCAATAATCCACAACTTACTCCCCTGCGGATCGAAATCCTTGACATTCGCTTGACACAATTCCGCCCGCCTGAGCGCGTTATCCCACAATAACCGCAGGATCGCATAATCCCGTACCCCTTTAACAGTATCCCGATCGCACATCCCGATCGTCAACTGATACTCCGTCGGATTCACCCCCGAAGTATCCCGATAAGTCTCCACCCTTACCCCTTCCACATCCGCCAGATCGTAGTGACATTCCCCCACCTTCCGCGCATAACCCACCAAACTTTTAATCGCCGCCAGTCGGGTATTGATAGTAGATGGAGCCAATCCTTTATCTGTTAATATTCGGCGATACCTCAATACTAACGTCATCGCCTGATAGCGATCGAGTGCCAAAAATTCCCCGACTAATGCTGGTGTCGGCGCAGCCTGAGCTACCTGCATGAAAAAATCTACCAATGCCTTAGTATACGTCCGCCGCGTATTGGGCGACCTGCGATCGGCGATTAGTTCCTGAAGCAAGTCCCGCTGGGCGATATCTTGCAGGGATAGGGGTGATGCGGCGATGGTGGAGAGTAATGTCAAGGTAATTAATTCTCACCTTTGAGTAATCGGGTTGCCCTCAATCTTACCTGAATACTTTGTGTGTCGATCGATCTACAGTTCGGGATTTATTGAGTAAGCGTAAATTGCTCTATCCTATATTCAGTATGAACGGCGATGTTGAGATTTTTATAGATACGAATGTTTGTTCACTCTCAGATTAGGCAAGTCGAGCAATTGGTTACTCAAAGCCAAAGCTAGACGATCTCATGACGCTGCAATAGCTTAGATCGGTTAAAATATATTCGATAATCTACGTTTTGGGACTGTGCCAAGCAGATCCCAGAATGTGTTGGCAGATCGACGTACCGAAATATGTAGCATGATTGATATCTCCTCAAATATAAAATTTGTTTGACGTGCTGACTTGAAAAGGTATGAGAGTATATTCTATGGGTACTCTGTAAAATACATACCTTGAAGGTTATAGATCCTCGATAGAGAAAGCTATGGCTGGCTTAACTAAAAAAATATTCTAGATTATTTATGGCTTCAAACCTCGAAGATGCTTTTGAAGGCGATCAGCGGAATGCAATTACTTCAGCCGCCAAAGAACAATTCAAACCACTGATCCAAAAGAGTCAGTATGTTGGAGAGGTTTACTCAATCAGCTACGAAACAGCACTTGTCCAAATCCATGATTTTAATCGTAGAGAGGTGGGTGGCATTCCAAGTCTCAGCTTTTTGATCGCAACTCGCATCAACCCAGAAGAACCTACCGATTATAAAACTGAAGATGCTTCAATAATCCTTTTGCGTGTTATGGATGCGGCTTCTCTTCCTAACGCGTTTGAGGCAGAACGAGTGCGTGTAGAGTCAGCACAGAGAGCCAGTGGGGAAGATATTCATTGGGATAGCCCCGACTTTATGGATGCTTCAACTAATCAACTACTATCCTATGCTGGTGTGAAGTGTAAAGTTGTAGGTACTTTTTTCCTAGATCGAGATCCTAATAATGAATCACCAGAGGCACTGGTTTTGAGATTTGGTAGTGACTTATCTAACTACTATCCAAATCGAGGTTTAAAGGTTTATAAACCTAACGATCGTGCATTGTCTTGTATTGTGAACTACCGCGATCCAGAACGTAAGGACATACAAACTAATGAATCTGTAACGGTTGGCTGTATTCGCTACGCATCAACCAATCGATCCTTTCAAGGTATTTCAGACGTAGAGGTTCAACTTTTACCAGCGGACTTACTAGGTCAAAAAACTGCTCTTTTTGGGATGACTCGTACTGGTAAGTCTAATACCACTAAAATTATTCTTCAGTCTGTCTTCAATCTTAGATTTTCAGGGCAAGATTCACTCAAAACTGGTCAGCTTATTTTCGATCCAAATGGTGAATACGCAAATGATAACGTTCAAGATGCTAAAAAAGGAGATAATCCTACTTCTATTAAGAACATCTGGAAATCTAATTCTGCTGGAAAGCAAGAAGACGTGATAACTTACGGTAGTTTACCTCATCCTAACGATCCAAATCGTAAGTTAATGCTTCTCAACTTTTTTGAAGAAAATAATCTTCAAGTTGGTAAGGAGATTATTGATGCGACGTTAGCCAATGATGGTTCAAAGTATATTCAGAATTTTCGTCAAATTGGTTTTGAAAAACCTGATGCAAATGATAGGTCTGCTATGACACGCTATTCGAGAAGAGTGTTAGCATACCGCGCACTTTTACGCAAAGCAGGCTTCGATCCTCCATTAAATATAAATGCGAATACCCAATCATTATTCAACCAAGAGCTTATTAAAGCTTTGGATGAGAGTACATCAGGTGATTCAGCGAGTTACAAATCTGCTGCTGTATATTTTCAAAAGTCAAATCCTAATTGGTCGGAATTGGCTAGCGCGTTTGAATCTCTCTATAAATTTATGAACGATGGGCAGGGTGAGTATAAAAAATTTGAAGAATGGTACATTACAAAAAGACCTAGAGCGTCTGGAGATCCTTGGGCAGATGAAGACTTGAAAAAGATCCTAGAGATGTTTAGTCGCCCTAATGGAGCTAAACAGATTGGTCAAGTTCGCAATCAGCATACTTCCAGTACAACATCGGATTATGCAGTAGAGATATATCAGCATTTGACACAAGGACGTTTGGTTATCATCGATCAGTCTAGTGGCGATCCTGAAATCAATCAGTCTTCTGCTGATAGAATTATGTGGTATGTGTTCCGCCAGAATCAGGAATTGTTCCGTCAAGGCAGAACCGATCTTCCTGAGATTTTGATTTATTTAGAAGAAGCACACAATATTCTGCCATCCGGTTCCGATCTGGATCTG
>NZ_JANLWO010000616.1:0-2063 GCF_031364565.1 Chamaesiphon sp. OTE_20_metabat_361 | reverse complement strand
TGAATGCAATGGTGCTGAAATCCTCCAAGAACTTTGCGGTCATTTGCGCTTCGATCTGGATACTGTCGCATCGGCTAACTGTATTCCTTGCCGGATGCCATATATCACCAGTATGTTTATGCCGCGTTTGCATACCGATCGACCGATACCAATTCCACATAACTCCAGAAATATAGCATTGATCGGTCAGTTTGTCGAGATTCCTGAGGATGTCGTTTTTACTGTCGAGTATTCAGTGCGGGTGGCACAGATGGCGGTTTATCAATTCCTCAATATCGATAAAAAGATTCCACCGATTTCACCTAATGACAAGTCATTAAAAGTGGAATTTGAGGCATTGATTAAAGCATTTAAGTGATGCGAAAGATCCCCGACTTCTCTCGAAGAAGTCGGAGATCTGCGGGAGAAACGACCAGAACCAGGGGACACACATGAATCTTAAATATATTTGCACTAGATTGAATGTCGAAAACTATACAGATTGTAAGCTTTTCTACCAGAATGTTTTAGGTTTTAAGGTTTCGCTGAATGATGATGCTGAGGAATATGCAGAACTTGATGCAGGTACAACTAAAATTACGCTGCTCAATCGATCGCGGTTGAAAGACTACATCGACTCGCTCGAAACCGCAACCTACGATCGTCGCGATGCCAAGATGATTTTAACCTTTGCAGTGCCCGATTTAGATGACGCGATTCTCCAGTTGAAAGCCAAAGGCGTTCCCATCTTCAGCAGTCCTTGGCAATTCCCAGAGGAGGAAGGGCTAACAGGTGGGTTTCTCACTGCCTGTGTTCGCGATCCAGACGGCAATATCATCGAACTCGAACAAATCCTCAGCTAATTCACTCGCTTCAACTTACACATCAATTATTCACTAACGATCGCAGCAACTAAAATGGAAAATTCAAATCGCACAATTCTCGTGACTGGCGCAACTGGACATCAAGGTGGCGCAGTGGCTCATCATCTGTTAAAACGCGGGAACTTCCAGGTTCGGGCCTTAGTGCGGGACAAAAACAAACCCGCCGCTCAATCACTCAAACGATTGGGTGCAGAACTCTTCGTCGGCGATCTCGACCAGCAGGCGTCACTCGAACACGCTTTGCAAAATGTTTATGGCGTTTTTTCGATGCAGGGACTCAATGATGGCATCGAAGCCGAAATCCGTAAGGGCAAGGCTCTCGTAAACGTTGCCAAAGCGATGGGAATTGGGCATTTTGTCTACAGTTCGGTGGGTAGTGCCGAACGCCAAACTGGTGTGCCGCATTTCGATAGCAAGTTTCAAATCGAAGAATATGTCCGCGCTAGTGGCTTACCATACACGATTTTGCGTCCGGTGTTCTTCTTGTTCAACTATACCGCGATGCCATCGATCATTGAAACCGGAACGCTGTCCCTACCACTAAGTCCCGATACCAAATTGCAACAATTATCCGAAGAAGATTATGGCGAAATGGTCGCCGATGTATTCGCTCGGTTCACAGATTTTGCCAATCGCGAGATCGAAGTCGCCAGCGGGGAGATGACGATGCCAGAAATTGCAGCTACATTTAGTCGCGTTTTAGGCAAAAATGTCGCCTACCAACAAATTCCATTTGAGGCGTTCGAGCAGCAAGCTGGTGAGGAAATGACCACGATGTATCGCTGGTTTGAGAATGTCGGTTACGGCGCAGATTTGGCACAGTTGAAACGCGATTTTCCCGCTCCGACTGACTTTGAATCCTATTTACGCGAACATGACTGGGTAAAACAAGCCGCTTGAGTCGATTACCTGCTGACTGATACCAAATCCGCTGCAAAAACCCTTCTTTTGCTCTCGAAAAGGCAGCCCTCACCCCGCCCTCGCCTGCGGCTCTGGCTCCCCTCTGTCTTGTCGTTTTTTTATTCGGGGGGAACCCCCGAATAAAAACGCCGCTCCCAAGCTTGGGAGCGGCGCATCGAACGGGAGGTTCCCTCCCGTTTGTGTGCGCCAAGACAGAGGGGCTGGGGGTGAGGGCGAGGGGTTTCGCTCTCAAAAGAAGGGTTTGTGAAGCGGATTTAGTATTACCTCTTACCCCTCACC
>NZ_JANLWO010000607.1:0-2104 GCF_031364565.1 Chamaesiphon sp. OTE_20_metabat_361 | reverse complement strand
GTACCTGCCTTGGCAAACAGATTAGCATCGGAATCGATGACTGTTTGTTGTGCCACTTTACCCACTACAAACTGCTTCTGCGCCGATCGATCGACGATCGCATCGGTGAGGCGACTATTGGCTGTTTGTCCGGCTGATTGTAGTTTTTCGCCCGTAACTTGAGCGGTTTCTTGGAGTTTGGTACCTGCGATTTGAGCGGTTTCTTGGATTTTAGTACCTGCGATTTGGGCAGTTTCTTGGATTTTAGTACCTGCGACTTGGGCAGTTTCCTGGATTTTAGAGCCAGCAGTTTGCATTGCCGCTTTCAAGCCACCGACTTGTTCTTCCATGAGTGCAACTGTCTCGACTGGCACAAAGGCAACATCGCGACCGATTTTGAGCGTCTTGGGAGCAGGCACAAACGATCGACCCGAATAAGCATCGGCAAATAACCCGCCAGAGGTTTCATAGCCTTCGATGATGCCAGAAGTTTCATCAAAATAGAAGTCAATTAACTTACCCAAATTGCGACCGTCGGTGGTCATAATCCGAGTGCCATTTAAGATGTTGTTATTATGCAAAATATTGTGCATATCTGCATAATTTTTCGATGGGGCGATCGCCTCGCGATCGGGAATAATAATTGCATCCACGCCAATTGCTTTGACTAAATACAGCGGCAATACTTTAGCACCGCCAAACAAGCCCCCTTCCTTCACTAAGAAGCCTAATAATCTATTGTCATTTTGGTCGAAAATCAGATCGATAACGTTATCGACCTTTTCACCAGAATCGTAGGCAATTACTGGCTTACCAATGATATCTTTTCCCTTGCGCACGACGGATATATTCCTATTAAATGATGAATAAATTAAGTGATTTTTAGCTGTCTAATACGATCGCGGATACTGACTACCCGGCAGTCTCATCGTCGGATTATCTCTACCATATCCAGGGATGAGATCGATCTCACCCGCAGATTCCAGTGCCGAAACAACAGCAGTGGCCACTAGTAATGCCATCAATGTATACAAAGGTGCTTTGGATGTTTTGCCGATTAGTCTAGGCATGAGATTTATTACAATTATCGATACACTTCATGACATCAATCTTATCAAGTTCGGTTGGGGATCGTCATCGCTCGATCGAGATAACAATTAACTAACTAATTGCCCAATTAGGTAGATTATACTTATGCTATGAGCCACCGAGACTCTTACCTAACTTACTCGAACTTATCGATTGCTATTTGGACGCGATCGGTAACTCCTATAAACGACAAAAACTTAGGTACCAGTAGTACCTAAGTCATCAAAATAAAATACCAAGCACTTGTTAAGAGCAACTAGTTAAAGTTACTTATTCATTTCTCTCTTCGCGTTGTCAATGCCATCTTTCACTTTATCGCCAAGTTCTTGAGCTTTTTCAGCGATTTTATCTTTGGCATCTTCAATAGCGTTACCAACTTTGGCAGCACCTTGTTTAGCTTGTCCAGCAACTTCATCTTGGGAGCTACCAGTAACTTTACCCATTGCTTCTTGACCTTTGCCTTCTAAATCTTGGGCTGTTGATTTAGCGCGATCTTCAATACTCATAATCTGTGCCTAGTTGTTTTAACTGTTTTAAATATACGATCGTTCTCTAAAATTTCTCTCTCCTAAAAGTAATAGACTGGCTTAGCTCGATCGGTAGGCACAACTCTTAATTCATCGCTTGGATATCTACCGATCGACAGATACCTAAAAATCGTGCTCCGATAAAAAATCTGACTGCTACTAATAACAGTCAGAAGATAGTATTAATTAAGTTTATTGCTCGAACCAACTAGCTTCTTTAAGTGCCATTTTAGCTTGCTCGATCTGCTGGCTATGAGGCAGATCGCGCTCCAAAGATTTAGCTTCGTCAGCACCTACGACGGTACTAGATGGAACCCCAACTATGTGCTGAGCTTCATCAGCCATCTGCTCTTTCATCGTCGAGCAAGCCTCAGTAAAAGTAGGCGGTTTGCCCGTCTTTTCTGCGCCACAAATCATTTGTTGTGCCTCACTAGCAATTTCATCTTTCATTGCCGCACATGCGTCGGTAATCGTATGCAATCGCCCAGTAGATTGCTGCTGGCGATCGG
>NZ_JANLWO010000578.1:0-16806 GCF_031364565.1 Chamaesiphon sp. OTE_20_metabat_361 | reverse complement strand
GCGGAAAGTGATCCGGCGGATGAAACGTTGCGCTTTGGGCGCGTGCCAGCCCGGAGAGGCACCAGTGAGCAGGGATTTGGTACCCGATGGTTGGACTGTGGTACAGCGATTGGGACGTTTGATCCCATGTCGATCGCAATATTCCCACACTGTCTGCTCGACGATTTCGCGCCAAGTGTTCAGATATTCATGTTCTTTTTGCTTGTAAGCAATCCCCGCCGCAGTTGCTGGACGACCTGCCGTCCACCACTGGAGCCATTCGGAGCCAAAGGCATGAACGAAGAAGTCAAATAAACCCGTAAACGACACGCCGACGATCGGATCTAGTTCCCGACTGTATTGATAGCGTGGTTCTTGGAATTTATGGTTGAGTAATGCAGCAACGCTCAAGGCACTAGCCGTAAAAGCGTCTTGCTGTTCTTGGTGGTTATTTGGATCGAGCTGGTTCAAATGTACTTCCCCCAAATTGCAGTGGAAGTTGGTACCGAGAATCTCCAATTTTGTTATCCTAAAGGCTTTTTATCCTCTAGTTCTACAGATTCTAAATTCTCTGTAGTTCGGCGTACATTTTCACTTAATTTAAGTTGTTAAGTGCCCCGCACTCTTGGAGGTTTATATTCTGGCACCCACCAGTTTCATCCTCTACGCTCTACGGTGTTAGAGATTTTTTAATATCTCTAGTTACCTCGGTATTAGCAGGTTAATTAATATCTAAATATTGACAACCATTTCACAGCTTTCACCGATTTTGCAGGGTTTTTAAAGTGAGGCAAATTTATCTACCACACGGATTTAATCCGAACCTAGACATTCGATGTTCTAGTTCTAGTTCTATGTCTAGATCGACAATATTCTTTGTTTCATTACTTATAGTAAATGTCATTAATTTTGCTATATCAGATACTTGACTAACTGCACTAGACAGCTAATCAAGTATCCTAGCACAATTCAAATCATCACAGAGTATTATATCTACTCATCTTCACAACGACCCATTGCATAGTTGATGAGTACTAGCTCACGATCGTTGCCAAGCTGTGTACTATATTACATTTGTTCCTTAGCCTGATTCTTATATGCAGCTAACAACTCCCTTAAATATCCTTTTGCTAGCTCTTGTGACTGCCCATAAAGATCGATAAAGTGTTGTTTCTTGTCTGGTGTATCCAATAGATCGGCATTCGAGCGAGCGACGGCTTCACCAGCCCACTGAATCGCACCTTCACCCGAATGATATTGCTTCTGAACGGCAGCAACACACTCCTCTAAAGTGGGTTTGTGATGGAAAACACGGGTATGATTGCTCATCCGCAAAGCATCGCGTTCTGGATCGATTCTCCAGTTACCATGTTCGTCTTGTTGCCAGAGATTATCTTTGGCAGTTGCACCAAGGGTATCGCTAGCATTAAATTGGCGCATTCCGGCACTATTTGAAACTAGAATTCCTTCACAGACAAATTCATGAATGCTGGCTACTTCAATATCATAAGTATGCGATGTGCGAACATCCATTTCGACTGAATCGACTTTAACAGGAATCAGATCTGTCGCTTCAGGAATAAACTTCTTGAGCGTTGGCACAATCATTTGCTCTTGTTGATTGCTCCAACCATATCGATAAGTATTTACCAAAGGTCTGACCATGTTTCTGGGAAATCCGTGGTCTTTAAAAGAGTGAGGACGTTCTTTACTCCGATCGGCAAATACTATAGAATGTTGGTTGAATATCGATGCTGTATCGTCGAACGCTCGTCCGCCAACAGTTACTAGTTCACCTTCCCACTTGCCAGTTCGTTTCCGAATGGATGCACATAGGCGAGTTGTGATGCCTAATGAAGCATAAATAGTCTGAACTTGGCGTAAGAAATCCGCATGAACTGATGCGACTAATACGCCCTGACTAAAGCAACCATCAGCATCAGCTAATCCAGCAAGATAAGCTTCCCGAATATCTTTTGTACCTAGTAATATACAGTCAGGAACTGAAATGCTTTCAAAAGGTTGTTTAAATTTAGATAGATATTGGTTTAAAACGCTGGAATTAAATTGCAGCTCAAAAGCTTTCGCTTTGCACTGTAATGGTGTTGTAAGTGTGTGAGTATCTAAACCAAATAACTTACCGACACTAATTAACTTTTCGAGAATTTGCTGTTGATGTTCGGCAACTCGAAATCTGACTCGCCAACCATCGCTAGCAACCGAACCATCTCCATGTAAATACCCAATAAAGTAGGCAACATCAGGAGTGAGTGCAGGGACAGTAATTCGTTTGGAATGGGGAGCTAGTTCACCTTTGAATTCTGGTAATTCTGTTGGCGTACCAGGAATAGATTGGGGCACGAATACCAATCTGTCGTTTGGTTGGAGATCTTTGGCTTTCACCATCCGATAATTGCCATAGATGTCCGTGAGGACGGCAACTTTATGATCTGCCGTACATTCAAAGTAACTATCTTGAGTCTTAATTCGACACAATGATTGTTCGCCTTGGTCGAAGAAGTTTGTGACTGGGTAGAATCCTTTGCTAGTTAAAACTCGATCGCCAATTCTGATTTTTTCAATTGGGACTAATCCCGATTCAGCATGTATTAAAGCACCAGCAGGTAAGCAGCGGCGGATGTTTCCAGCGACAATAGTGACCGCAGCTTCATCGATTAACAGACAGCATTCAACCGAGTTTAATTGTCTACCAACCGCCTTGTTTAGTATCCCTGCGCACCGACCGTAAAGTTCTGGCAGTCTTACGGGATTTGCCATACCACCAAAGCCTTTGAGCTGTTCGCCAGCGGGACGGACATTGCTCAGGTCGATCGAGACGTTCACCTCACCATCAAAGCGATTGTCGCTCGATAATTCTAGTAATATTTTATAAGAATTAACCCAACCTTGGCGACTATCGCCGACGCGAATTGTTGCTTTGTTTTCAGCAATTTCAACGGTACTTAATTCCTGACGATTCGCGATCGGGACGCCACCGATTTCATTAGCAATGGCGATATTGAGTTTATTTTTAACAACGGGTAATTTACCAATTAGATCTGGTTCTAAGATTGCCCCCGTTCCGCAACCCATCATCGCTAAATCCATCATCAGGGCAAAGGCTGCCCAGTCACAGACATTTGTACTCGTACAATTGTAGGCACCAGAAAAATTCTGGGGTTGCTCCAACCATTCGCTACCGCCAACCCACAACCACCGTCCCGACGGCATTGCCTTTACCTGACGCTGCATTCGATCGATAATATCGGCTTCTGCGTCGGTTAGTTTACCTAACTTGACTAAGCCTTTGAGGGTGCGGGTGCAGACTTCTTGCCATGTCTCGCGTCCGGTAGCAGTGAAGCGACTGTAGGTTCTAAAGAAGACAGGATTTGCCGTGGGTGCTGTAGCGGGGAAATCGAGTTGTTGAGCTGAGGCTGAAATCTCCGCGCTCGAACCAGATCCGGAACGAACTCGGTTAAGTTCTCTAACCATGAGTGAGCTATGTTAATTTCTGAACAGAATTAGTAATATAAGGCATCGACACAAGATAAATCAATCTTGTCAAAACCTAAGATTTACGCTACTTCTAGCGATCGCATCGCGCTCTAATGGCGGAACTACGAGTTAAATAAGTTTGCAAACTTTTTTACTACTCATTTGCTACATTTACACTTGAATGTGTACCGATAAGATTGAAACCCCCATTGTGAACGATAGTCTACCACCGTGGCGATCGCCGATCGCCCGCGCCCTCCATCGCAACCGCAGCTCACCCCAAGCACGTTATTTTCAACTGGCAACAGTAGATCGGGATTTGCATCCTCACAATCGCACGCTGGTGTTTAGAGGCTGGTTAGAACCGGGAAGTCAACTGCAATCTGTGACGGATCTGCGATCGTCGAAAGCTCTAGATTTATTAGCAGGTGCATCTCCTTTGGCAGCAGTCTGTTGGTATTTCCCCACCACCCGCGAGCAGTTTCGATTGAGTGGGACGCTGCAACTAGTTACAGCAAAATGTGCAGATACTAGCAACCATAAGGCTCGTCAGCAAGCCTGGATGCAGATGTCTGACTCTGGACGCATTCAGTTCGATTGGGGCACTCCTGGAGCAGATCGGAGTACAGATCCCGAAGCCTTCAATCCACCCCAACCAGATCCGCACCAGCCATCAGCGAATTTCTGTCTATTACTGCTTGAAGTTACAAAAGTCGTGCATCTAGAATTACGCGGCGATCCGCAGAATTGCTACTCATACGAGCGAATTAGTGGTGAATGGCAGATGCGATCGATTAACCCCTAACCGACCAGGATTTTAGGATTAACAGGATTAGGTTGTCAGTACTATCTACTCGTCCAAACTATTACCAATTACCGATTCATCCACCCCCTATTCCCTATCCCCAATCCCCAATCCCCTATCCCCAATTAAGCTACAATAATGTCAGCTTATCGGCTGTTGAGTCAGTAGGCAGAGAGAACATCGGAACTCAATCCCGTACAATAATTATCTGTAAATCGATCGCTTGGTAGCGATTTTTAATTTGTTTAATTATCAATAATTTACTTATTCTTTTTGCGTCAATTTAGGTTAATAATTCATGGTTGCCTCAGAACAGATCGACCGGATAGTCGAAAACAAACATCAAAACCCATTTGAAATTTTAGGCCCTCACCAAGTTAAGGAAAATGGAAAAACTGTTTGGGTGGTACGCAGTTATATCCCCAATGCTGAGTCCGTCTCGGTGATGATTCCCGAAGCGCGGCAGGAGCATCTGATGCAGTCAGAGCATCATCCGCACTTCTTTAGCTGCACGATCGATTTACCCGAATTGAGCAACTACCAACTCAAAATTACTGAAGGGGGACACGAACGGGTCATCTACGATCCTTATGCTTTTACCTCGCCGTTGTTGAGTGACTTTGATATTCACTTATTTTCAGAAGGAAATCACCATCGAATTTATGAAAAACTCGGTGCGCACCCGATCGAGATCGAAGGGATTAAGGGCGTCTATTTTGCAGTTTGGGCACCGAATGCCCGCAACGTTTCGGTAATCGGTGATTTCAATTACTGGGATGGGCGCAAGCACCAAATGGCAAGGCGGGAGAATGGGATTTGGGAATTATTCATTCCCGAACTCAAAGTCGGCACATCTTATAAATATGAGATCAAAAATCAAGACGGTCATCCCTATGAGAAGACCGACCCTTACGGATTTTCGCAAGAACCTCGCCCCAAAACTGCCTCGATTGTTGTCGATCTGAGCGTCCACCAGTGGCAAGATGAAGAGTGGGTCGAAAAGCGTCGCCAGAGCGATCTTTTGCGTCAACCGATCTCGGTGTATGAGTGCCATCTAGGTTCCTGGTTACACGCTGCTGCTGGCGAACCAGCTCAGTTACCTGACGGTACGACTTCACCAGCCGTGATTGTTTCTGACTACAATCCAGGGGCGCGATTTTTGACATATCGGGAACTAGCCGACAAGTTAATTCCCTACGTTCAGAATTTAGGATTTACTCATATCGAACTGTTGCCCATTTCCGAGCATCCCTTCGATGGTTCGTGGGGTTATCAGGTGACGGGTTATTATGCGCCGACATCGCGACACGGTTCGCCGGAAGATTTCATGTATTTTGTCGATCGCTGTCACCAAGCTAATATTGGGGTATTGGTCGATTGGGTACCCGGACATTTCCCCAAAGATGGGCACGGTTTGCCCTTCTTTGATGGTACTCACTTGTACGAACATGCCGACCCCCGCATCGGCGAGCATAAAGAGTGGGGGACGCTGATCTTTAACTACGGACGGAATGAGGTCAGAAATTTCCTCTACGCCAACGCGTTATTTTGGTTTGATAAGTACCATATCGATGGGATTCGCGTCGATGCAGTCAGTTCGATGCTGTATCTCGACTATTGTCGGGAGCCTGGAGAATGGGTAACTAACCAGTACGGCGGACGGGAAAATATCGAAGCTGCTGACTTCCTGCGCCAAACCAATCATCTCATCTTTAGTTACTTCCCTGGTGCCTTATCGATCGCCGAAGAATCCACATCATGGCCGATGGTGTCCGCGCCTACTTATCTGGGCGGCTTGGGTTTCAACCTCAAGTGGAACATGGGCTGGATGCACGACATGCTCGATTATTTTGAGATGGATCCTTGGTTCCGTCAGTTCCACCAAAATAACATTACCTTTAGTATGTGGTACAACCACAGCGAGAACTTTATGCTCGCCCTCTCTCACGACGAGGTAGTCCACGGCAAGAGCAATATCATCGGCAAAATGCCTGGTGATGAGTGGCAGAAACTCGCAAATATGCGCTGTCTCTATGCCTATATGTTTACCCATCCCGGCAAGAAAACCCTATTTATGGGGATGGAATTTGCCCAATGGAGTGAATGGAATGTCTGGTCGGATTTGGAATGGCACTTATTACAATATCCAGCCCACCAGCAGATGAGTCAGTTCTTAACGGATCTCAACTATGTCTATCGTCACGAACCTGCACTCTACACTCAAGACTTTGAGGAGCCTGGGTTTGAATGGATCGATTGTACCGATAGTCGCCATAGTGTCGTGTCCTTTATCCGCCGCGATAAGCATAGCGATGATTGTGTAATTGTCGTCTGCAATTACACCCCGCAACCGCATTCTCACTATCGGATTGGCGTGCCGGAACACGGTTTCTACCATGAGTTATTTAATAGCGATGCGCGTAAATATGGTGGCAGTAATATGGGCAACCTCGGGGGTAAATGGGCGGATGAATGGTCGATTCACAATCGCAAATTCTCGCTAGATATTTGTATTCCACCGTTAGGCGTATCGATCTTCAAACTCGATCGCAATCGCACTGCCGCAGCCTATGAGTGGCGAGACAATAACGCGATCGAAGGTACATAAAATTGCGTTCGATATCGACAATAGGGGGAGTAGATTACTACTCCCCTTATTCTGGAGTACTTGAAGTTAGTGGACTATGATAAAGCAAGTAGCGATAAATTATCATCTGCAAAAAATGACTCGATCGTGTCAAACTCCCGCCGCAAAATATTTTCGACTTGTGATGTCGAACAATTGCCAAGCCTCAGCCAAATAACCTTCGGTGGATTTCCTAACACTAAACTAAGGTCGTGCATGTCCGCATCTTTCGAGACGATCGCTAAATTATTGTCTTTCGCATAATCCCAAACTATTGGATCGATAGTTGCTTTCATCCCTACATCTCGAACGTGAAGCGAATCTGGAAACAGATCGGCTAAACGTTGCGGTAACTTAGGTGACAAGTTTTCGTCGAAAAGTAACTTCATGCAAGTATTGGAGCAGTAATAAACCGCCGCTCGCGATCTGCCGCATATGCAATACAAGCTTTTAAATCTTGCCGAGTTAAATCGGGAAAATCTTCGAGAATCTCTGCTTCAGTCATCTCAGAAGCCAAGTACTCCAGCACTTCATAAACGGTAATTCGTAACCCCCGCACACAAGGTTTGCCACTACGTTTATTTGGTTCGATTGTGATGTAATCTCGGTAGTTCATATTTAGAGAGTAGGCATGGCTTAGGATTTAGATTTGAGTTGATTTTAACACGATTACCTTTGGGATGCTGTGCATACGGCAGGCTTACGCCAACGCAATCGCAGATATACAGGATAGCAATCGATCTAGATACAAGGTAGGGGTAATTCATGAATTACCCCTACCTTATATCTTTTCAATGTGTATCGATCGAGAAGTTACACTCAAAAAAATGCACTAGTTCTAATTACTAGTGCATTTAATTAATTACTAAAATGACAGTAGTTTCTAGAACTCCATTTCAGCAGCTTGAACTTTCTCGACTTGTTTTTTCTTGAGTACTAACAAGATTTGCGATAGCATAATCATAAAGACAAATGCAATCAGACCGAGAATACGATCGGGATTTTGTAAGACGATTTCGATGTCTTTTTGACCGAAACCACCAACGTTAGGATTGTTGGTAATTGCTTGTCCGGCAGTTACAGCCGCACCTTGGGCAATTAGCAGTTCGGGGCCAGCCGGGATTTTGTCAATGACGGCTTCGCCAGTGGCGGGTTGAATGGTGACTTGAGTGCTACCATCTTCTTGCTTGGCGATAGTTGTTACGTTACCAGCAACAGAAGCGTTATAGACGGTGTTATTACTTTTCTCACCAGTGGGATACACTTGTCCGCGACCGCGATTGGCACCGACGTGGACTTGGTATTTACCAAAGTAGATTCCTTTTTCGGTTTTGGGGTTGGGAGAAAGGACGGGGAAAATGATTTCTTGGTACTTATCGCCGGGTAAGGGGCCGATAATCACCATATTGTCTTTACCTTCACCGTAGGACTGGAAGTATAAACCTTGGGTTTTTTCCTTCAATTCTGGGGAGAGACGGTCTTCGGGAGCAATTTTGAAGCCATCGGGTAGCATCAGGACGGCACCGACGTTGAGGGGGCCTTTGGTACCATCTCCAGTGACTTGCTGAATGCTCTGGTCGTAGGGAATTTTAACGACTGCTTCAAACACGGTATCGGGTTTGACAGACTGTGGTACTTCGATCTCGGTAGGCTTAGCAGCGAGGTGACAGTTGGCACAGACGATTCTACCTGTAGCTTCGCGCGGTGTCGCTGGGTAAGTTTGTTGCGCCCAGAAGGGATAAGCTGCGGCGGATTGGGGCGCGGCAAAATCGTTAGCGAACAGGATGCCAACACTAGCCAACATGATAACTAATGTTTTGGTTAACAGCCGCTGGCTGCGTTGCCAAACTGGTAGTAAAGTGAATTTCATAGGTTTGATGATGACAGACGAAGAAAATTAATAATATCCGGATGTTGAGTCAATGGCGACGGGTGGTGGCTGGTAGCTACAGCAGTAAACTAGAAGCTCATTACCGATGAGCTATCGCCTAATTTATGCCCACCAAGCGGGTTCGTCTGTGCGGAAGTCAGTTTCTGTCCACGGTGTAATCGCGATCGTATCATTGGCAGTGACGGCTGCATGAACCAGCGGTAACGATTTGGGCGCGGGACCACGTACCATTTTACCTGCCGCATCGTACTGAGAACCGTGGCAAGGGCACATAAATTTGTTTTCGGCTTTGTTCCAAGGCACCACACAACCGAGGTGAGTACAGATCGCGTTGATACCGTAATCGACAATCGTGCCGTCAGCAACGACGATATAAGTAGGATCGCCTTTTAGCCCTTGTGCCAATTCGCGATCGCCTTTGACTTTACCTGCTAAAAATGCGCTGACTTTGACTTCATTGCCTTGAGCATCTTTGGCAGTCGCACCACCACCAGCCGCACCACTAGCCGGGGGAACGAAGTAAGCGACAAACGGATAGGCAGCGCCCAGAACCATGCCACTAATCGTGCCGAAGGTGAGCAGATTCATGAACTGGCGACGACCGAGATCTGGTACATCAGCGGAATTAGTGATTTGAGTCATAACCTAAATTAATTTTATTTACTTATATCTTTACACAACACTCGGGTGTCAGGCAGTCGAAGAGTTATGGGATCTTATATCAAGCTGAAACCATCTGATATTATGACATTTTTTGGTGTCGATCGGTAGGTATGGAGCTATGGCGCTGGTTGAAACCCGGCACACTTGGTTTGGATACAGATCGGTTGTACTAAACTATTGATTGACTGATAGCGATCGCTACCTGTAAAACTGACATCTCCGGTGATTCCTTGGGTGCTAAAGGTGTTGCTGCTGATGATTTTTTGAATTTCCGCACGCGTCTCCATCGGCGAGCGATCGGTCGGTACTCGATCTAAGGCTTGGATGACTACTTGCGCCGCATCATATGTCATGGCGATGCGATGATCTAGTTGAGCTTTATTACCCCAAAAAGCAGGTTCGACGATCGTATTATTACGATAGGTCGAAGAATGCCACGGTAAACTGATTACTAGTTTCTGAAGTTGGCGTTCGTTAAATCTCGTAAATAAAGTTTGATCTTTGACTACTTCATTACCAATTATTGGTAAGTCGCCATTATTCGCCTCAATCAACGACAACAATCGATCGCGCTCTGGTGCTTCACTAGTATAGGCATCGGGAATCAAGACGATGGCTTGTGCGCCAGCTTGTTTAGCTCTATTAATTACATCGATCGCATTACCTGTTGGTTCAAAGTTAGATTCCTCAACGATACTAATGCCCTGAAGATTTTCTTTAAGCGCCTTAGTCATTGAGTCGCTAAACTTCTTGCCAGTAGTGTGAAATAGAGCAATTTTGGTGTACTTATGAGATTTTAAGTAGTCAGCAATTGCTTTACCGGATATTTTATTATTCGCACAGACTCGAAAGAAGAAATTACCCGGCTTAAGATTGGTGAGTTCGGTCGCAGTACTAGTACTCGAAACTAATACAGTATTATTGCGCGTGTAGCTATTTTTAATCTCGGAGGTGACTTCTGATGAATAGCTACCGATTCCTGCCAAGATATCGCGATTGAGGAGATTATCGATTAATTTAGGCGCAGAGGATTTGTCATTTCTGTCATCGACGATCGCCACTTGCAACTTCCAAGTATGATTGGAATCGGCATTCCATTGTTGTTGAGCAAATGCTACCGCTTTTAACATTCCTGTGGGAATATCCAGGGGTGTCGAGCCAGAGGCTGGGATACTAATGGCAATACTTCTAATTGGCAGATTTTGCCGTTTTAGCTTAGCATTTTCTAACATAATCAGTGTTTCGGGATCTTGCTTGGCATCCCAAGATTTAGTCAGCAGTGGGACTGCTCGATCGTAATCTTTATTAGCAATGGCATTAGCACCAGCTTGTTTGTCCTCGCGCGGACGGATATTTGGGGCTTTAAGTAAAATCTCTTCACCACAGCTAATGCCATCATCTTGGATAAAGTTACAAGCATCCGCTAACTTGGGTGGTTGCGCTATGTACCACCAAGCGATCGTCCCAGCTAACCCAATCCCTAAAATTGATAATTTTTTCACTTTGACCCTTTTAGCTTTGCTAGTTAATAGGGTATGAAAGATCGCTATATGCAGAATTCTTTTTTGCCAGCGCAATCTAATTTTTTTGGGAAAATGTAGGGGAATATCCCACGGCGATGTCAATAAAATGGGCAAAATCGATGCCCCCGGCGCATCGCGATCGTAGAGTTTTAATTCACCCCTAGTTTGAGTTAACGCTACTTCTAGACTATGAGCGCGGGCGATCCAGTAATCGAGTAATCGCTCGAAGAATAGTCTCAATACCTGGTAATGAACGGGAATTCTAAAGGCGATAACATTCGGTACGCCAATTTGTTCGGAAACTAAAGCTCTCGCGACACCAATACTCGAACAACCCGCTAAGATGACTAATTTTAGCCCTTTATTAACGCTGTTTTTAAAAGGTTGCGTAAATTGTTGAATCGAGATACCATCAAAGTTTTCATTGAGATCTTCATTAATATGAATTTTACCATCGCTCCCATTACTATTAGCATGGCTGTGTCCGATGATCGTAATGATATCGAAGACGCGATCGCTAATCGTTCGGAGCAGTTGTTCGCGGGATGGATGCGATAGTAGTTCAAAAATAGCTGGTGCTGGAAAATACTTTTTTATTTCATTAATATCGATCGGTTGCTCGATCCCTTTTTGGCTACCGAGTACTAATAAAATCCTGGGCACATCTGTCCATACCAGTTTTTTCTGCTGCTCTCTCGGTGAAAATACCACACTAACAGAGCGATTGTTTTTTCCTAAAACATTGGTAATAAAAGTGGTATTCTCGATCGGTAGCGATTGAAGTTCATAATCATCCGTAATTATTGCCAATCTAATCGGCTCAGTCGGGGCGATGCCAATTAAGCTTTGGAGTAATCCTTCACGAATGTTCGACCATGAATCTTGTGTAAATGTGCGATCGAGTAATTGCTGAAATTCTCGCACATCCGTTCTCAATTCATCGAGCCGATCGGCAACCCGGTCGATCATTGTATCGGGAATCTTAATACCACCCAGATATTTGCGTTCGCAAGTTGCTGATTTAAACTTATCGATAATTTGACGATTGAGGTTAATTAGTGATGCGATCTTTAATGTCCCATTACCACCATGGTGGGGATTACTTATCGCACCAGTTTTATCGTCGATCGTGGCGATCCGCAACCGCGCAGATAGACAGTCTAGGGCGGCTTCAGGGGCGAGATCGAGTATCCAAATATGGCTCATTATTAACCTCGAATCTAAAAGAGTGGAACTTCTTCAGTACCTCCAGTGTAATCTAGCACATCGCTCGATTTTCACGATCGTTTTATTACGTTGCGTAACAAACATTAGAGCGGCGATCGGCTCTAATTAGATGATAAATGCTTCGGTGATGCTAGTACCATTCATACTAATACAAACATTAAATAAGTTACCGACACTAGCAGTAAAATAGAGCTGAATGTAACTGTCGATCGCTGTCGCTCGGCTTTCAACTTGATAGAGTCGTTCGCCACTTTCTGAGAAGAGATTTAGCTGCACATTTGGTGGTAAACATGCTTCTGTACCGATCGGATACACGCGATTGAGAATAGTGTAAGTACCGTCGAGTAAGGGGATGGCTGCAACCATCAATCCCAGCTTGTGCCCTTGCATGACTAAGCCGAGATCTTTGATCCGACGGTGCCAGTTTTGATTGTTATCTGGCGCGATTTTCCAGAGATATTCTACGGCTTGCCAGCATAATGTGAGATCGGTGGTATGTTGAATTAAATAAGTTAGTAGCAGTAGTGGTGAATCGACATTAGCAGGTAAATCTACTTTTCGAGCGGGATTCTGATTGGCATACAAATTATCAACTGCGCGCTGAATTTCTTGCTCTGTACTTAATATTGTATTCCCAAAGGCAAATAGATCTTTCAGATCGTGAGCATGAAAGAAACCGGGTAAAAGTTGGGGCTGCCAATCGATTCGATCGATCGTCAACCAGCCGCCTTCATTAATATAGTTACTGACTCGATCGATCGACTCAACTTGCGATCGAAACCAATTGGAGATCTTGGTAATTACTGGCAGCGGACGGGCGTATAGATACAAATACTCAGGTGTATTCATAATTGCCCCCCACTCCTCGAACGGTAGCAGTAGACGAGGTGAAAAGACCGATTTATGCTGTTGTAATCGATCGATTGTTGCAGTGGCTGCTGAAGCAGATAATGGTGCTAAGGCACAAACCGATCCTCGCTCGGATGTCAACTCGCCAGCGTTTAGTAGTTCGCAACTCAGCCAGAGCTGCTCTAGCTCGGCAATTAGATCCGCACTATCGACTTCATAGGTGCGAAGCGTGCGATCGAGATTGGCTTTTTTTTGTACGGACTGATGAGAAATAAATCCCCACAAATGGATATAATTATGCTCGCGATTCTCGTTCCGAGAGGCTGTGCCTGACGGCAGGCTATCGCCAACGCCAACGAGTTGGAACGGTACATAGTAATCAGCAGCCCAATTATTCAGATCTACCCATTCTTGCTGAATCTCAAAGCCAGCTAGATCGATACTATCGCTGGGGATAAAAGCCACTCTCACACCAGCTATTAATAATCCGAAACCGTCGATAGCTTTACTAATCAGCGGTAGATATAACTCTTCAGTCGGAAAAGCTGCTTTGACAACCAAGCCCAAATCGCTGAGGTAGTTACTAATTTTATCGATTGTATAACGACTGAGTTCTAGTGGGCTGGCAGATGCCAGATCGGTGATATCGATCCAGACGTGTTCTGGATATATTTCACTTAATAATTGGACTTGTCGATCGAAGATACTCATAAAAATTAAATTAGATTGAGCCACTAACTACTTGGAACAGAGATCTTGTCTTTATGTAACTAGCTTGGCGATATTTTGACTAAAAAATATTTATCTATTAGGGATCGAGCTGTCGCGATCGCCAAGCTATTTTTCTGTGATTTGATGCCATCGGGATGCGGGATCTGCGAGTGCATAACATCGAGTAAGTTTAGGTAAATTTTGCCCAATTGCCGCGAGACTTGGGACTGATCGATCGACATCATTTTGGCAATACTGACTTGATTGAGCTGATGCTGATGGCGTAACTCGACTAGTTTTCGAGTGGGAGCAGGTAAACTACCGATAAATTGCCCGAGCAGAGCAAAAATCTGACGGAGATGGGCATTTGAATCTAGAGAATCCGGCTCTGAAAGTTCGGCTGAACCTTCGATCGAGATAAGTAGATTAGGCTCGTACTTCTCGATAATTGGGTTAGCTTGGGTGCGAATCCAGCCGCCGATTCGCTCGATTATACTGCGTAATTCATCGCTCGTTATTTCAATCGATTTCGAGCTGATTTCGACGCAGATCTCTTGCCAATGATGTAGCTCTAAATTATTAACTCGAATTTTCTTGCGTTCTAAATAGCTTTTAAATAGTTTACAGACCGTAAGATAAGGATCGATCCGATCGGATCCAATATTCCCGATTGTTGCCGTCCGAATTGTCAGCCAACTCGATCGAGACACGACACCTAAGTTTGACAATCTAAAATAAGGATCGCCATGCTTGCGGAGATAAGCAAAAGAATTGTAAGCAACAACCCGATAAGTCCAGGCTTGAAGTCCCGCTAATAGATTCGGGTCATACTCTGGATCGAAACGATCGAATAACTGTCGCAGATTTAAAATCGGTGTAGTTAACCGCTCGAATAATTCTTCTGACTGTTGGTATTTGGGCACTTTTTGCCAAGTATGCAGCGCCGCCTTGAAGGTCATGGCGGTGATAAAATTAAACCAGCAATTATGTCCGCCGGGATTGGCATCGGTAGCGGCTAATCGATACAGATTTGTGACTACTAGATTTGTCAATTGACAATCGGAGAGCAATAATCGATCGAAATAAGCATTTACCGCTAAAAGATCGACTAGCGATATACCTGTAATCTCCAAGTTTCCCGCTCGGGCAATCTGACTAACCGCTTCAGGATCGCATCGCCACGAGATCTTAATCCGGGGTAATCCTTGCTCAAAGGCTAATTTCCACATGGGGACGCGGTAAAATACGCTCAAAAGATTGAGAGGCATAGATGTGAGAGGGTGAAATGCCAGCAATAATTATCGATTGGGAGGACGAGATCGCGTTATGCGCCCAGATCGATCGAGATTTGAGAAATTTTGCTAATATTTTCATCAAACCAGCAGATCGATCGATTGACGATCCGCATTCATCCGCGCTAAATCGAGCGCGGTTAAGCCCCCCTGATTTTTATGAGTCCGACTGGCACCTGCACCGAGCAAAAATTTGACGATCTCTGGCTGCTGGCGATGCGTCGCCCACATCAAGGCGGTGGCACCAGTAGCATCGGCAAGATCGAGCGGTACACCTGCGGCAACTAAAGATTTGACTAGTTCTAAGTTACCGGAGATCGCACTGATAATCAGCGGCGTTTGCCCATCTTTGAACGTTTGGATCGGGGAAACACCCGCCGCCATCAGTAATTTAGCAATATCGGTATAGCCATTGACGATCGCCACTCCAAAGGCAATCTCCCCCTGTTGATGAGCTGATAGATTCATGCCAGACTCCAGTAGCGCAGCTACGGTAGCTGTATGCGCGTGTAATGCGGCTAAAATCAAGGGAGTATCCCCCAGACTAGTAACCACATCCACCTTAGCTCCACGACCAATCAGCAGCCGGAGGAGATCCACATTCCCTTCGATCGCGGCTAGGTGCAGTGCTGTTTCCCCTTCCTCGGATTGGAGATTGGGGTTGGCTCCTGCGACGAGTAAGATCCGGACAATTTCGATTTGCGTCGCCGCAGTGGCGGCAATTAGCGGCGTCCAGCCCTCGTGATTTTGGAGATCGATCGCAGCTCCAGCATCGATTAGCAGTTGAATCGGGGCGACATCACCCCGTTCGGCGGCAATCAATAATAAACTTTCCCCCTCAGCATCCACCGCTTGCGGATCGGCTCCCGCCGCCAATAACAGCGTAACTAGCGTCGCATCTCCTGACGCGGGTACTAATAGTAATGGCGTTTTACCATCCCGGCGGCGATAGCTCACATCGGCACCAGCCGCCAGTAATTGCTGCACTACCGCCGGATAGTTGTAACTGATGGCAATATTTAGCGCATTATCACCAGCCGTATCGATCGTCAGCACCACAGCACCAGCCGCGATGAGGAGTGCGACAATTTCCGCAGCGCCAGCCAGTGTCGCGCCCATCAGCGCCGTACTCCCATCTTCGTTGGTCGCATTCACATCCGCACCGCTTGCCAATAGTTGCCCCACTACCGCCGAGCGATTGGCAACAGCAGCAAACATCAGAGCTGTCGTCCCAAATTGACGCCGCCCCAGATTGACATCCGCACCAGCGGCGAGCAACAGCTCGACAATTTGAGTATCGCCACGTTGAGCGGCAAACATCAGTGCCGTAGTACCTTCGGTATCGGTAGCATTTATCTGGGCACCGCGTTTGAGGGCATTAACCACTCGCGTATAGTTGCCCGTTCGGGCGGACTGGAGGAATAACAGATTAGATTGAGAAGAGATCATAAATTTTGGAAACTCGAAACTGTTGGCGAGATGATGTCTGAGAAGTCTAGCTTGTTAAGCGTAAACCATAGAAAATCCCCCAAAACCCCTTAAAAAGCGGATGCAACCACGCGGAGGTTTCCGACCCATGGCTTGCACCAAGCAGGGGGCTAAGATCCGGATCTTAGTCCCCCTTTTTAAGGGGGATTTAGCGGATGCGCGCTCGTTGGGTTCCCCAACGGTTTAGCGACCCAAATCACGCGGAGGTTCCCTCCGCATGTGTTTGGGTCAAGACAGCGGCTCGCAGCCGGGAGGTT
>NZ_JANLWO010000505.1:0-6283 GCF_031364565.1 Chamaesiphon sp. OTE_20_metabat_361 | reverse complement strand
ATTGGGGATTCCTTTTTCCGAGTCAGAAGTCCAAAATTCCCTAATGATCGAGCGGCGGATTCATTTACCCGAAAGTAACGGACGCCGCGATCTGCCTTTAGTCCGCCAACACCAGACACCCGAAGGGATCGTGACTGATGTCTTCGTACCGATCGAGCATGACGGCAAATTTATCGGTACGCTGGCGATCGGCATCAATCCCAATCCTACCGTAGTTGCGTCGAGCGGACTGACGCGCGATGTGACGATCGCGGTATTCGTCTCGATTTGGGTGATGGTAATTTTGGGTGCGGTATTTAATGCGCTGCAAATTACCAAGCCGATCAAAGAATTACTTTCGGGTGTTAAGAATATTGCCTCGGGAAATTTCAAGCAACGGATCGATTTACCCTTGGGTGGCGAACTCGGCGAACTGATCGGTAGTTTTAATGAAATGGCGGAAAAGTTGGAGATATTTGAAGAACAAAATATCGACGAATTAACTGCCGAAAAAGCTAAGCTAGAAACCCTGATCTCGACGATCGCCGATGGTGCGGTCTTAATCGATAATAATCTCCAGATCGTCCTAGTCAATCCCAATGCGCGGCGCTTTTTCGGGTGGGATCATCTGGATTTAGACGGTGCTAACGTCCTGCATGTCCTACCTGGCAGCGTATCTGCCGAACTCACGCGTCCGCTGTATCAAGTGGCGGCGGGTAAACTCGATGGTGAAGAATTTCGGATTACGCTCAACCATCCCGCACAACGAACGGTAAGAATCTTAATTACCAACGTGCTCGATCCGATCAAAGAAAATGTCCGGGCGATCGCGATGACCGTTCAAGATATTACTCGGGAAGTCGAATTAAATGAAGCTAAAAGTCACTTTATTAGTAATGTCTCTCACGAACTGAGAACGCCATTATTTAATATCAAATCATTTATCGAAACCCTGCATGAATACGGGGATGAATTGACTAAAGAGGAGCGGAGTGAATTTCTCGATACTGCCAATCGCGAAACCGATCGGTTGACAAGATTGGTGAATGATGTATTGGATTTATCCAAGCTCGAATCCTCCCATACTTATCTGTTTGATGCGGTGGAGCTAGATCGATCGATCGAACAAACTCTCCGTACCTATCAGCTCAACGCCAAAGATAAAGGGATCGAACTGTGTCAAGATATCGAACCCGATCTGCCATCCGTCTTGGGTAACTACGATCTGATCCTCCAGGTGCTAGCAAATCTGGTCGGCAACGCCCTCAAATTTACCAAAGCCGATGGGAAAGTCACAATTCGGGCTTACCGAGCCGCAGTGACTGGTGAAGCGGCTGATGAGATTGTTTCGCCTGTCGTCAGAGTGGAAATCGTCGATACGGGCATCGGCATCGATCCTGAAGATTGTGCGGCGATCTTCGATCGCTTCTTCCGCGTCGAAAACCGCGTTCACACCCTTGAAGGTACGGGATTGGGACTCTCGATCGTCCAAAATATCATCGAGAAACATCACAGCCAAGTTCATATTACCAGTGAAGTCGGCGTGGGCACTACGTTTTGGTTCGATCTAGCGATTTATCAACTTCGCCCCGAGCCGATCGAAAATCCCCAGTTGTTAGCTGTAAATGTCGATAGCTAAAGTTAGTCACATCTTGCATCAAAACAAAGTTATAAATCGACTATCTATTTTATTGTCCGCGCCCTGATTGACAAGTGGAAACTATTCAGGATACAACCGCAAAACCCAACATCTCAAGGATGCCGGGTTTTGCGGCGATTGCTCAACAGCTATAAAATAGGAGCAGCCGACGATCCCCCCATACCCCCAGCCTACCAGCATTAATCGCCCCCCGCAGGCAATACCATGACTGACTCAGTACAAGCACAGCCTGTCAATCCGATCTTACCTACCAATGAAACCGAACGGCTGGCGGCACTGTATCGCTATCAAGTCCTCGATACACCTCCTGAAGCAGCGTTCGATCGCATTACCGCTCTTGCCGCGCGACTGTTTAAGAAGCCTACCGTGCTGATTTCGCTGGTGGATGAGTCGAGAGCTTGGTTCAAGTCCAGCATTGGTTTTGGTGCTGCTGAAGTCTGCCGCAACGATGCGCTGTGTAATGTTGCCGTGTTGTCCGATGAGCCGCTAATCGTTCCTGATACGCGACTCGACGATCGCTTTACCTGCAATCCGTTCGTACAAGCCGAAGTAGCGGCGCGGTTTTATGCGGGTGCGCCCTTGATCGATCGAGATGGCTTTAATTTGGGTACGCTGTGTCTGCTCGATACTGTGCCCCACGACCCTTTAACCGCCGAGGAAGAGGCTACTTTAGGGGATTTGGCGGCAATGGTCGTTTCGGAGCTAGAACTGCGCTTGGCGGCGCAGCAAATCGCTAGCGTCGATGCCGCACTAGTAGAGATTACTCAAGGTGTCGCGAGGGTGACGGGTGGGGCATTTTTCGACGAACTGGTGAAGCACTTTGCCAAAGTCTTGGGGACTGATTATGTTTATATTGGTTTGGTGGAGGGGACTGAGCCGAAAATGATGCGCACGATCGCCACATGCGATCGCGGTAACATCGTCGAGAATCTGGAATATCGGTTGCAAGATACGCCGTGCTGGGAAGCGATCGAGCAGCGTAAACTTTGCTGTTATCCCCGCAATGTCCAGGCTCAGTTTCCGAATGCGCCGTTGCTAAAACCGCTGGCTGTCGAGAGCTATATGTCGATTCCGTTCTGTGGTGCCAATGGTAATGTGTTGGGATTGCTGGGCGTCATGGATGGTAAACCGCTGGCAAACGTGCATCTAGCCGAATCGTTACTAACCATCTTTGCCAGTCGGATTGTGACGGAGTTAGATCGTCAACAGCACGAATCGATCCTCGCCGAACAGACGCGACTGCTGGAGGCTGTTGCTACGGGTCAGCCGCTAGATGAGTGTCTGAGTGCTATGTGTAGCTCGATCGCCAACCTCAGCCCCCACACCCGTGCCTGTGTGCTACTGACTGACGATCTCCGCTCGAAGTTTCCCCGATCGATTACTCCAGATTTCCCGCCGTCTCTGAGCGCAGGACTCAAGGATGCGCCGATTAACGAGCTGGCGATTTTTCTTCAGAACCGCTTCGCGAACGGCACTTGTGATACGGCTGGATATTGTGGTGAGCCTGTAACTTGTCCCGATATTGCGAGCGACCAATCCTGGCCGCAAAGCTGGCGGGATTTGTGTATCGCCCATGGCATTCGGGCTTGTCATTCCGTACCGATTGTGGGGATGGATAATTTACCCCTCGGTTCGCTGATGTTGTGCTTTGGTGAGGCGCGATTGCCGACTGATTGGGAATATCGACTGGGTGAATTTGGGACTAAGATTGCTAGTATTACGATCGACCGCAAGCGGTCGATCGAAAACTTGTCGGAGAGTGAAGAACGGCTGAGTTTGGCACTTACAGCCGCAGATATGGCAACCTGGGATGCCGATCTGTCCACGGGTAAAACGATCTGGTCTGCCAAACACTTCCAGATTTTGGGCTACGATCCAGCTAATGTTGGCGCACCTACCATCGAGATGTGGTTGAGCCGGATTCATCCTGACGATCTCGCAGCGGTGATGCAGGCACGGGAAACTGCCCAGAGGGAGCGATCGCTCTATCGGATCGAATATCGGTTGGTACGCGCTGACACTGGAGCAGTCGTGTGGGTTGCCTCAACTGGAAGATTCCTCGACAACCAGGCAGGGGTAGCCATGCGGTTTGTCGGGGTGATGCTCGATATTCGCGATCGCAAACAAGCCGAAATTGCTCTGGTCGAGAGTCAGCAGCGATTGCAGTCGATCGTCGATGCGATTCCTCATGCGGTGTGGGTACTCGGAGCCGATGGTGAATTCCGCTTTAACAATCAACAGTGGCTCAATTACTACGGCATGTCTTTTCCAGCAGCGACAGCACTCGGATGGAGTCAGGTAGATCCCGATGAATTTGCTGCCACCCAGCGGTTATGGCAGCTCTCTATGCAAACTGGGATGCCCTATGAAACCGAATTTTGCTGGAATTGTGGTGATAATTCCCAACGGTGGTATCTCTGTCGCGCCCAGCCAGTTCGCGACCCGGCGGGGGAAATTGTCGAGTGGGTGGGCACCAATACCGATATTACCCACCTCAAGCAAGTAGAAGCCGCTTTGCAACAGAGCCAGCAATTCGTCCAAAAAATCGCCGAAACCGTGCCCGGTTTGGTGTATGTCTACGATCTCATCGAGCAGCGTAACATCTATATGAATCGCCACTCCTTAGAAGTGTTGGGCTATACGTCAGCGCAACTGCAAGAGCAGGGGTCGGATGTGATGCCAAATCTCATACATCCAGACGATTTAGCCAGCATGATGGCGTATCTAGCAGGATTCGATACGGCACAAGGTGAAAAAGCGCGGGAGTTGGAATACCGAGCGCAACATGCAAATGGTGAATGGCGGTGGTTGCTCACTTCTGGCACTGCATTTAACAGAACGCCAGCAGGAGCTACCCAACAGATTATCGGGGTAGCGATCGATATTACCGATCGCAAAGTCGCCGAGCTGAAAATTCACCAGCTCAACCACGAGCTGACCGAGCAAACTGACGAACTACAAACGATCCTCGATACGCTGCCCGTGGGGGTCGCGATCGCTGACGACCCGCAGTGTAACGTCATTCGTACTAATCGATTCGGTCAAACTATGCTAACGGTGTCACCCGATACCAACGTTTCGGCAACTGGAGCAGAAGCCGAAACTTTACCATTCCGTCAATACCGCGACGGGCGAGAAATCCCTGGCGACCAACTGCCGATGCAACTGGCAACCGCCCAAGGGCAAGCGATTCGAGATGTCGAAATCCAAATGGTGCGATCTGACGGAGCGACATTTGACTGGCTAATAACTGCCGTGCCGCTATTTGACGAAGATCGCGCACTGCGCGGCTGTGTAGCAACATTTACCGATGTTACCGAACTCAAACGATTGCAATCGCAGCTACAGCTACGTGAAGCTAACCTAGCGCAGAGCAACGCCCGATTTGAGTCAGCGATGCTAGCCGTAAGGGGGACAGTGTACGAGTGGGATCTGCCAACTAAAATCATCTATCGCTCCAAAGGATTGTTCGAGCTGCTAGGCTTTCGACCTGAAGATGTGCCACCAACGAATGATTGGTGGACGGAGCGAATGCACCCCGACGACTTAGAGCGCACCCAATCGGAGTTCCGAGCCGCTCCAGTGGGGGTCGATCGATTTGAGAGCGAATATCGCATCCGCCATGCGGCAGGGCACTGGGTATGGGTGTCCGATCGCAGCTATTTCCAGTACGATCTGCAAGGAGAACTGCTCAAAGTCGTTGGCTTTAATACCGACATTACCGAACGCAAACACGCCGAGGAAGAGCTATATGAGAGTCAATTACTCGTGCAACGCCAACTGATGGAAATCGAAGCAATTTATCAAACCGCACCCATCGGGCTAACAATTCTCGATCGAGACTTGCGCTATGTCCGCCTCAATCAGCAGCTAGCAGAAATTAACGGTATCGATATTGACGACCATATCGGGCGCACGCTGCGCGAAATCGTGCCGCTTGTAGCCGATGAAAACGAACCGCTCCTGTATGGCGTCATCGCCACCGGAGAGCCACTGCTAAATCTCGAACTTAGTGGTGAAACTCTAGCTCAACCTGGAGTCGAGCGGACTTGGATCGAAAATTGCTATCCGCTCAGGGATGAAACCGGACAGGTTGCGGGGATTAATGTTGTCGTCCAAGAAATTACCGATCGCAAACGCGCTGAAGCAGCAGTACGCGAGAGTGAAGAGCGATTCCGCACCTTGGCAGATAATATGTCTCAGTTTGCGTGGATGACAGACGAAAACGGCTGGATCTTCTGGTATAACAGTCGCTGGTTTGAATACACTGGCACCACATTAGCCCAAATGCAGGGCTGGGGCTGGCAAAGCGTGCATCATCCCGAACATGTCGATCGGGTTGTCACACGGATTCGCCACTCCTTTGAAACGGGTGAATATTGGGAAGACACATTTCCGCTGCGCGGGCGAGATGGCACCTACCGCTGGTTCTTGTCTCGCGCCTTGCCGATCCGCGATGAATCGGGGCGAATTACGCGCTGGTTTGGCACCAATACCGACATCACCGAGCTGCAAGAAGCCGAAGCCGCTCTCGCCGAACGAAATAAGGAGCTAGACAGCTTCGCCTATACCGTCTCTCACGATCTCAAGGCTCCCTTACGCGCGATTTCTAACCTGTCAGTCTGGATCGAAGAAGATTTAGAA